>CALLPZ010000090.1 GCA_938015405.1 uncultured Pseudanabaenaceae cyanobacterium | reverse complement strand
GGCTTCGAGGAGGGCGCGACGGACTTCGCGCAGGGCGTCTGAGATGTTGTCTTCGCTGATTTTGTCATTGCCGCGCAGCTTAGTCCAGGCTTGTTCTAGGCGATCGGATAGGGCGTCAAACATGGTGTCTTAGGTGCGGCGATTGATCAGCGTTTAAAAACTCTTAACTATCATAAGCGTTTGGTTGGCTTGGCTTGGCGGGTTTGCCGAATTGATAGCTGGTTCTTTTCGAGGTTTTCCTAGGCTTGGTTTGAGGAGGCAAGCGGCAAATCCGTGGGGAACTCTCCCCACCCCCCAGCCGTAGGGAACGACGGCGTTCCCTGACGGGTCACCCTTCCCAAGGGGATTGGGTTGCTTCAGTGTTTGTTGGTGAGTACTTGAGGCTATATTTGTTGGCCGGGCGTTGTTGCGGGGTGGAGTGTGGATGTTAGCTGCTTACCGTAAGCTCCAGTACTTCGATCCGCGTAAGCGGTAGCCCCACCGTCAAGACCAACCCAGAGAAACGCAAGTCATCCTGATGCTGCCTCACCCTAAGAGTCATGAGCCGAAGGTTGGGAGGGTTAACCCGTCTGGGAACACCCTGTTCCCAATCGGCGGGAGTTTGAGGGCAGCGCCCTCAAGGCAAAGCCAACGACCCCACTGAATAAAACGCAGTCCCAAATACCGGTCGACAACTCCGCCCAAGCCAAACCAGCCTGCTCAAACCATTGGCAACAGCCCTGGCTGCCAAAACGCCAAACCATTCAGCAAAGAAACGACAACTGCGATCGCTACCAGCCCCCTCACCCGCCCAACCTTCCCCTCACCCTGCAACCACCAAGCCACCGGCAACACATACAACCACTGCACCAACCCAAACGCAAAAATCCCAAACAACCACAACTGATACAGCCCCTGGGTAAAACTGCTATTCGGCACCCCAGTCAAAACCAAAGCCACCAAATCAGCCGTATACAACGCCACCCATAGCCCAGCGTAGATGACTAGGTAGAGGGCGATCGCCAACCCAACCCCCTTGAAAAACTCCAATATCCCGTTCGCTTGCTTTGGCGCTTCCTGAGGCTCAGTCATCACAAAATACTCAAACGTGAATCTGGCTAAGAATCATCCTTAACCGATCATAATCATCCTTCAACAACACCGTTAATGCCCGTCCCGCCGCCACTAACCAACTCCGGTCCGCCTTCCGCAACCGATAGACCTTTCGAATCGCCGCCGCGATGAGACCATCATTGGGTGCCCCCTGCACCTGCAACAGCGTCCTCAAAAAATCCAACTTCTCCGTAAAATCCAAGACCTCATCGGTCGTGCAGCGAAACACCCCCTGGTGCACCTGCGGCGGACGCGGCGGCAAATATTGGAAAATCTCCCCTGCTAAAGCCCGACCCTGCTCCCGCCGAGTTGTCTCAAACCCAACGATCGCCGCCTTAAACTCCGTCTGCAACATCGCAAAAATTTGGGGCTGCTCCTCCCGTAGCTCTGCCATTGTCATCCCCAATGCCCTAGCTCGATGAACTGAATCAATCGGCGAAGTCGTTGCATGGTAGACCACGGCATAGACGTGATTGCCCGACTCCTCATCTAAGGCCCGCACCCAGCTACCAAAGGGCGGCATCGCTGGAAATTTCAAATCTTCTGGCTCTAAGCATTGGGCCAAGAACTCCGTCGTCGAAGTTTCCACAACTTCAGCAATGTGGTTTGGCGCGCGATCGCGTCCTGCAAACTGGGGCAAGGGCAGACGCATAACAAAACAGTAATTCTGTATTGGTCAATATTGTACCAGTACAGAATTACTGTTCGTCAGTCGCTGATTTTACCAAGCAACCATGCCTTACTTGACCGGCTCTAGCTCTGAGAGGCGAAAGGTGACTAACTTGTCCCAATTACCACCCTCAAACAGCACCGCTGCTGTGCCATCGCTAACCCGCTGCACGTAGCCCTGAAACTTGTAGTAGGTGTCGTCGGGGTTGATAACGCGCACTTCTAGACCGGGGAGAATCATGGCGATCGCAAAATCTGAACTACCCATCTATCCTAGCGGTATTAATGGTTTGCGATGCTCTCGGGTAGTCGGGAAAAACAATCCCAAGCAACTTGAAGAGTAGCTCGGGATTCCGAAGATGTGAGTTGAAGGCGGATACTTACTTAAGTCTTGGCAGTGGAAACATCCAGCAACACTTCCCCTTGGAGGAGGCGGTTGGCGGCTTCCAGCAGGGCTTCTTCCAAATAAGGCTTGGTGAAGTAACCCTTGGCTCCCAATTTCGCAGCGAGCTGACGGTGCTTGTCGGCACCACGGGACGTCAACATCGACATCGGCAGCAGCTTCAGCTCATCGTCTTCCTGGAGTTTCTCTAGGAGTTCTAGACCCGTCATACGTGGCATTTCGATGTCGCAGAAGATCAAGTCACAAGGCAGACCAGAACGCAGCTTTTCCCAGGCCTCTTGTCCATCTCGGGCTTGCTCTACCCGATAGCCCGCCTTAGCAAAGCTCATGGACAGCAGTTCTCGCACTGTAATGGAGTCATCGACAATCAGCACCATGGGCTCGGCAGGCGTTGTGTCAGCTGGGGTATCAGCGACTTTAGCCGCTTCTTCCTCTTCCCATAGCGCAGCAGCACCCTGGCGGGTACGACCTTTGGAGATGTCGATCAGCTCTAGCACATCAGCAATGGGCATGACCGCACCATCCGAAAGCACCGTTGCGCCGGCAATACCCGTGGGCTTAGGCACTGGCCCTTCCAGTTGCTTAATTACGATGTCCATCTCGCCTTCGGCCCGGTCTACGTTGACCGCCAGGTATTCCCCAGCACTGCGTAGGATGACCAGGGCTGCCATATCGTCGTCGGCATTGCCGGCATACACACTGCTACGACCGATGATGCGGTTGTACTTCAGCAGTTCTGACAGCTCCCGCACCGGCAGCATCATGTCGCGCCATTGAATCGTTTGATTGCCCTCGGTGTCGGTGACAATCTGGTTCTTCGGAATATCGAACATATCTTCCACACCATCAAGGGGGAAGGCAATGCGGGCGCGGTTGCTAATGCATTGCAGCGCCTTGGTAATACTCAGCGTCAGGGGCAGACGAATCGTAAAGGTGGTGCCTTTGCCAATTTCCGAGTCAATGACGACGGTGCCTCGCAGCTCCTGGAGGCGAGTTTGCACCACATCCATGCCAACACCCCGGCCCGCGAAGGCATCGGCCTGGGAGCGGGTGGAGAAGCCCGCATGGAACAGGAAGTCATAGAGCTGCTGCTTGCCTAGGTTTTCTGCATCCTCGGACCGGACTAGACCTTTTTCGATGGCTTTACGCTTGATCTGCTCTGGATCAATGCCTGCTCCATCGTCGGCTACAGAAATGACGGTTTGGTTGCCCTGATAGAAGGCTTGGAGACGAATGGCACCATCTGCAGATTTACCATTCATAATCCGCTCTTCCTGGGTTTCAATGCCGTGGGTAACAGCATTGTTGATCAGGTGGGTGAGGGGGTCGTGGAGCTGCTCAATCAACATTTTGTCGATCAAGGTATCTCGCCCTTCAATGGTGAGACGAGCTGATTTTCCACATTTATGTGCGAT
>CALLPZ010000089.1 GCA_938015405.1 uncultured Pseudanabaenaceae cyanobacterium | reverse complement strand
TGGCAGTGAGCATCCGCCCAAATATCCCCCACAGATTAGCATCCGAGTTGGCGATCGCCCATCGCGCTCAAACCCCTAATTTGGTGATGGTTCTAACTCACCGAGAGTCAGAGTTCGGCAGAGGGCAGACCCAAATCAGTCCTGTCGCCCCCATTTCCCTGGGCAGCATCTCCATCAGCTTGGCCAGCTCACCTCCCTCAAATTTCCACCGTCTGCAAATTCCAATGAACCCAACAGGCCGCCGACTGAGCTGAGCGCAAATAGGGCGGCACCCGCAACACATCCATCACATGGGTTTGGGAACAGCAGCGCTTGAGCAGCAAAAGCGGCTCCTCCAAAGCCGCAATCTCCAGCCGAACCAAGCTGCTATCCCCCCATTCATCCACCACCTCACCTGCTAACTCCTGAACCAAGCGGCCATAGCCCACACCCGCCATCAAAACCTGTTGCAAATCGGCATCGGGCTCTTCATCAATCCAGCGGGACTGCCACTGGCGCGGATGCAAGCGGCCATAATGCTCCGGCAAACGAACGCCAGCGTGGGCATACAGGGAAAACCCATCGCTGAACGCCAAGGCAACTTCGCCTTCGCCATGGAGCTGGCCCTGCCCATTGAGACGGAGCTGACGAGGGCGATCGCTCACAAAGCAAACGCCTTCATAGGGCAGCAACCAACCACAATGCTGGGCCACAGCACTCAACGCCTTCCAGGCCTTTTGGTTGTAATTGCAACCTAAGACTTCTAATGCAAAAGCCTCCACCGCCAAGGCCTCCAGCCACAGCTCCGGCTTCACCGCTGGCTGCCACTGAGCCGCCAAACTGGGACAGTTGCGATCCAGTTGCTCCAAGAGTTGGGTGGTGTAGGGCACTTCCAACAACGGCTGACGCAGAGATTCTTCCAGGGCCATCTGCACAGGCCAGCTGAGCTGGGCTTCGATGGACTGCTCAAAGCGATCGCATTCAGCTTCGAGGCGATCGCCCAAAAAGGGGCCCCACCGCTCTGCTGCCACCACCTTAAAATCCATGGAAACAGGGCTCTCGCCCCAAACCACGAGGGGTGCAGCCAGTCCCATCAGATGATAGACCTCCCGAATCGCAGCGCAAGCCTGGGCAAAATTCACGGGACGAGTCGAGTGAAGTAGCGAGAGAGCCCCTTGGCGATACAGGGGGAGAGACTTTTGCTGGCAGGGAGTCAACGACAGAACCGTGGAAGTTGTCATAGATAACGTTCAGAAAATGGCAAGAGACGAATAAAGGAAGGAAGCGATCGCGAACAGCAAAACCTTGCTTGGCGCGAGTCGGGATTGCTGATTAGGGGCCTTTTGCCCCAGGGTCTGTCCTAGGCAAATTTGGGGCAAAGGCCAGCAGCGTCGCAGTGTTAATGAAGGCGGCGACTGAGATAGCCACGCTGCCGAGCTCGATGAACCAGGGAATTAGCTCCCCGTGAAGGGTGACGGTTTCTAACGTTCTGGCGACTCCCCCCTCGCTCCCACCCCGCCGACATCTGAGCCGCCCTGGGCTTGGGAGCAGTAAGACGCTTGCGATGGCGATCTGGCCGCTTGCAACGGCCCCTGGAATTCTGAGTTGTAGTCTGAAGGAGCCGGCCTTGCCATTCAAATCTCCGAGGATAGATAGGTGCAAGAGCAGGATGTGTTGGCCTGGGAAGGCGATGAAAATATCTGGGGGAGGCAACCGTTAACGGTTGTCTTCGCCCACGATGGGGGCGGACCAACAAACGAGTAGAAACGCATCGAGAGGAACAGGTTGTCCGAGAAACCCTCTGGGTCACCGACAAATCGAAATCACGGCAGGGAGAACTGTGGTCGCTCCGGGGGAGCGACAAAAAAACACTAGCCATAGAACAAAAGCTGTAAAGGACTCAGCAGCCAACCCGTGACGGAAAGGCAACCTGAAAAGCAACAGCAGGTCACCTTCCTGGCAAGGTGGGTTTTAGATTGTTATAGTGTTAGAGGATTGCAAACTGTAGTTTGCTTTCATGGTTACAAATGTACCAATAACGCGAGCAAATTGCAACTTAAAACGGCAAAAAATGACAACCAAAGTTGTCATTAAATACGTTCAGAGGGTGATTCGCAAGCTCAGACAGCCCAGTCAGATTCCAATGCCAGTCCCATGGAAGATCAAGCCTTAGACGCAAGCAAGGGGCAAGTCGCCGACCTAGGCTTTGCCCAGCAAGTCCGCGATCGCCGTCGCCAGGAGGGCTTCAGCCAAGCTGCCTTAGCAGAACGAGCCGGTATTTCGCGCAATTACCTCTCTCAAATTGAGCGGGGAAAAGCGACGAACCTGTCCTGGCAAGTGCGCCAGACCTTAGTGGATCTCCTCGGCATTGCAGCCAATGGCAACAACCAAGGGACCGGAAAAACCGCTGCTCCCCTACCTGAAGGACTAGCCGCCTTTGCCGAAAAAGCCCAGCTCCCCCAGGACGATGTCCTGATGTTGGCGGGGTTAAAGTATCGTGGCAAGCAGCCCACCACACCGGACAAATGGGAACTGCTCTACAGCGTCATTAAAATGACCGTAGATAACTAGGCCAGTCACTTTGACGCTGGCTACCTCCGGACTCCCTGGCTCCTGCCTCCATGCCCTATCGCCATCCCGGCCATGCCTTCATTGAGCATTATGGTCCCCTCCGAGACAAGGCGGACGTGGATCGCTATGGCGATTTTTTGCGTCAGTCGGCTCAGATAGAGGAAGACCGCCCGCCAGTGTCCCTCGAACGCATCTACACCTGCTTTGGCATTCCCATTCCTCGTCAGGCCCCCCTTCAAGATCAGCAGGGCATTTTGGTCGATGGGGACCGGGGTTTGATTTTAATTAAGGAAGATGACCCTCTCGTCCGGCAACGCTTTACGGAGGGCCATGAGTTGATGGAGCTATTGTTTGAGGCCCATCATCAGCTAGAGACTGTTCAGCAGGGCAAGGGATTGCAAGCAGTGGATGGCTACAAGGAGCGATTGTGCGATCGCGGAGCCGCTGCATTGTTGATGCCACAGCAGTCGTTTCAGGCGCGTTTACAGATGCTGAGCATGTCGATGCAGACGGGGCGAGCTTTGGCGAAGGATTACCAAACTTCGTTGATGGCGACGCTGTTGCGGATGGTGCAGTTAAGTAGTGGTGCCCATGGGTTGGTGATGTGGCGGTTGGGCTGGGCAACGGCAGCGGAAAAGGCCAAGGGGACTGAGCCTCCGCAGTTGCGGCCGGGGTGGCAGGCATTTAGTGCGGGCTGGTCGGCGGGGCGTTTGGCGAAGGCGGAGGTGGCGGGACCGGGGTCAGTGGTGGCGATCGCGCCACAGCTAGGTCAACCGTTGACGGGGACGGAGGTGGTGGGGTTTAAGGGGGGTGAGCGGCGATGTCATTTGGAGGTTTTGCCGTTGCGGGGGGGTAGGCAGCAGTGTGTGTTGGCGTTGGTGCATTTGTTGGGGTAGCGGCGCGGGGTGCCAAGGTTGTTGTTTAGGGCTTGGGAAGCGGCAAGTCAAGCAGCCTGATGCGACAAGTCGAAGAGACAAGTTCTGAAGAGGCAAATACCACAAGCGGCAAATCCAGCAGCCTTGGGGACCAGTCCCCAAACCCCAGCCGTAGGAGGACGAAGCGTCCCCCTGACGGGTCACCCCCTCCTATTACAAGGTC
>CALLPZ010000088.1 GCA_938015405.1 uncultured Pseudanabaenaceae cyanobacterium | reverse complement strand
GAGAGTGTATCCGATAGAACTTGCAGATTGTTGGGCTGGTCATCAACAATCAGAATGATTTGACCATTGAAATTCGGCATGATGCCTTGGGCTAATTAAATAGGCTGCTGCGAGAAGGAACTTGGAGCGTCTTGCTAGCTGCTGGGCTCTGACAATGCTGTCAAGTCTGGCAGTCGCGAAGATATTCAGAGCACGTAGCTAACCAAGTATTTGATTGATACTTGTAGGCTAGTGATGTCCGAATGCGTGAGTCCCTTCATCTTAAACTTCTTTCAGAGTAAAATGCTGAATATAGGTAGATATGCCAATAAGCGAGAAATTGATAAAAACTTCTGATTTCGTAACCTTGATTTGTCGCTTTTGTATCTTGTTTGGCTTTAGCCGTATTTCCTCCTAGGCTGAATTGGTTTCCTAGTATAAGAATGATAAGTTCTAGTTATCCCTCTGATGCTTGTCGATTCTATAGAGTTGAAGGCTTGCTCTGGGGTTGAAAAGAGCTATACAACAAGACGTATATTCCCTTTGTTGTACATGTGAAAAAGGGGGAGTGTGAATCAGGAATTTCAGTCTCAATCGTCTACGTGAGGGTTTTGAGTTTCCTTTTGTAGGTTGATGTTGGTTAAGCTTTTACCTGACTATTTTTTCTTGACTAGGAGACTGCAATGCTGCTTTCGGCATCTAAGTACTCTTGTAGTTGTTGTTGAATTTGCTTGAGTTGAAAACTCTTTGCTAGGGCGCAAATTTGCTGGCTGAAGTCTTTTAGGTTTGTGTCATTGGCTTCGAGTTGGGCGAGCTCGTCGGTCAGGCTGTTGATGAGGCCACTGCGGGAGAGCTTGAGTAGCTTCTCCAGGATCTCCGGCTTGGGTAAATGAAGGCTTGATTCCTCTTCCTCGGCTGGGGCTTCCGTGGGCTGGGGCGGTGTTCCATGGGCAGCCGCGCTGTAGATCCAAGTCAAGGCTAGCTGTTCCGCAAGGGCATTGAGGAGGTCTGGGAGCTGTACGGGTTTGGCTAGGAAGCTGGTGCCCCCTGCTTCAATGCTTTGTTGTTGATCCGTTGCAAAGACACTGGCAGAGGAAACCAAGATGGGGACTGCGTGACCTCTCGGATGTTTGCGCAACCTTTTGATCATGGCCAGGCCATCGAGATTGGGCATGGAAATGTCGGTGATGATCAAGTCTGGTGCTTGGCTGATTGCAGCTTGAAGCCCTTCTTGTCCATCGCTCGCTTCGATGAGTTCAAAACCCAATGGTTGCAAGAAGCCTCTAAGGACGGAGCGGTTTTCCCAGCGATCGTCAATGATGAGTAGGCGCTTCTCTGGACCTTCAAAGGCAATGACTTTGTCTTGTCGTCCTGGAGCAGCCTGGACTTGGGCTTCAGTTGTTTCTGCCACACTGAGCTCAAATGAGAAAGTACTGCCTTGGCCTACCTCACTCGTGACGCTGAGTTGTCCACCCATCATTGTGACCATTTTGTTGCTGATGGCTAAGCCCAAGCCTGTGCCTTCTGATTGGGCTTGTGTGTTCTTGACTTGCTCAAAGGGTTGGAAGATCTTTTCGAGATAGGTGCTACTAATACCAATGCCTGAGTCTTCGATCGCAAATTGAATATTGCATAGTGCCGCCTCGCCGGGATATTCGGGCTCTATGCGTTGAGATTTTATATGTAGGCAGACTTTGCCTTCATTGGTGAACTTGATGGCATTGCTGAGTAGGTTGATTAAGACTTGGCGTAAGCATTTCTCGTCCGCAATGATGCCCATGGGAAGCTGCCCGCTCATTGTCATTTCAAAGTACAGATCTTTCTGTTGGGCTTTGACGCGACAAATTTCGGTCACGCTGCGTAGGAAGCTCCTGAATTCAAAGGCTGTGGGAGATAGACCCATTTTGCGTGATTCGATTTTTGCCAGGTCGAGGATGTCATTGATCAGGGTGAGCAGGTGGTTGCCGGAGCGATTGATGATTTGGATGCCATCTTGCTCCTGGGGGGTCATGCTTTGGGAGCGAGCGAGGATCTGGGCGTAGCCGAGAATGCCATTGAGCGGGGTTCTCAGTTCATGGCTCATATTGGCGAGAAACTCGCTTTTGGCTTCGTTGGCTGCGTTAGCGAGATCTTTGGCTTGCTCCGCTTCGTCTTTGGCTTGCTCCAGATCGATTGTGCGCTTTCTGACGCGGGCATCTAGCTCGTCGATGGAGGTTTGGAGTTGCTGGCTCATCTGATTAAAAGACAGGTCCAGCACTTCGATTTCATCGAGTTGATCAAACTGAGATTGAATCGTTTCGGCGATCGCGGTTTTCTTCTCTTCTCCAGCCAAGCGGGAATCCCGAGCTGCATCATTGATAATCAGACTGCGGCATTCTTCCACAATGGGGTCGAGCCGTTGCTTAAGGCGGACGATGAAGAGATAGGTGATGCCGGCCAAAATGCTCAGTGCGCCGAGGGTACCCATGGCTGAGATCTTGAAGACTGGCCCTAGGACTACGGCTTGGGGGACGGACGCGATCATGAGCCAACCCGTCTCGGGAATGCGTCGGTAGGCCCAAAATGTATGGTGATCTTGGAGGAGGCCAGCGGTCTCCCCTTGCATTTGAGGCCAGAGCTTTTCGAG
>CALLPZ010000087.1 GCA_938015405.1 uncultured Pseudanabaenaceae cyanobacterium | reverse complement strand
GGGCTGATGTGTTGAACCGCGCCAACTTGGGTATGGAAGTAATGCATGAGCGTAACGCTCACAACTTCCCCCTCGACCTGGCTGCTGGTGAGTCCGCTCCTGTGGCTCTCTCTGCTCCTGCTATCAACGGCTAAATCTCCTGAGTGAGATTCAGTCCTTGAATGAGGGTTGAGATGCGGCGGCTCCTGCGAAGGCGGGGGCCGCCGCTTTTTGGTCTGTGACCTCTGGCTAATCGGCATCGAATTCAGCAATTGTCGAAGTCAGCAAGTGCTGAGGCTGTTTGCTTTTGTGGTTGCCGTTCAGTCATGGATTTTGGCTAAGCTGGACCAGATCTTATAAATTGCATCGATAGAGCTGCTGCTTTCGAGGATGTGCTTCAATAAATGAAGCAAGGTAAATCATTTTTAAGGAAAGTCGTTATGGGCGTTGTTGGATTCTTCTTGTTCTTGGGTGGTGGTCTTGCTGTGGCAGCTGGCCTAATGTTTGGTCTGCGTGCTGTAAAGCTTCTCTAGTTCACGGCATCGAACTTAATGCTGATTATCCCGAGGGTGGGTTGTATGATTCCCCTCGGGATATTTTTATGCGCTGATGTCGCTGTTTTCCCGTTCTGCCCCTCAAGCTTGATCCTCGATTATGTCTCAGACCTACCGCATTACTTTGCTGCCCGGTGACGGCATTGGCCCCGAAATTATGGCCGTGACCGTAGACATTCTGAAGCTGGTGGGCGAGCAGCATGGGATTGAGTTTGAATTCACAGAAGCATTGTTGGGCGGAGCCGCGATTGATGCGACGGGTGAGCCTCTGCCCCAAGCAACGCTGAGCCAGTGTCAGTCTAGTGATGCTGTCTTGTTGGCAGCGATCGGGGGCTATAAGTGGGATAACTTGCCCCGTAGCCAACGCCCAGAGACGGGCTTGTTGGGATTGCGGGCTGGGCTGAAGCTCTTTGCGAATTTGCGTCCTGCGACGATTCTGCCCCAGTTGATTAATGCTTCTAGCCTCAAGCGTGATGTGGTGGAAGGGGTTGACCTGATGGTTGTGCGCGAGCTGACCGGCGGAATTTACTTTGGTGAGCCCAAGGGCCTGTTTGAGACCGAATCTGGTGAGCAGCGCGGGGTCAATACCATGGCCTACAACCTCAGCGAGATAGATCGTATTGGCCGTGTTGCCTTTGAGACGGCGCGCAAGCGTGGCAAAAAGCTTTGTTCTGTGGATAAGGCCAATGTGCTGGAGGTGTCACAGCTGTGGCGCGATCGCATGAACGAACTGGCCAAGGAATACAACGATGTCGAACTCAGCCACCTCTACGTCGATAACGCGGCCATGCAGCTCGTCCGCGACCCCAAGCAATTTGACACCATTGTTACCGGCAATCTCTTCGGCGATATCCTCTCCGATATCGCTGCCATGCTGACTGGCAGTATTGGCATGTTGCCCTCCGCTAGTCTCGGTTCTGATGGTCCTGGTCTATTTGAACCAGTCCATGGTTCGGCTCCAGACATTGCAGGGCAGGACAAGGCTAACCCTATGGCACAAGTGCTCAGTGCTGCTATGATGCTGCGCTATGGATTGGATCAGCCCGCAGCAGCTAGCAAATTGGAGAAAGCTGTGGGTCAGGTCTTAGATGCGGGCTATCGAACTGGAGATACCATGTCGGAGGGGATGAAGCTAACAGGTTGTCAGGCTATGGGTGCGGCGTTGATGGATGCTTTAAAGGCAGGCTAAGCGTCCGAGCCGATTTGGAAGATTAATTGTAAAGGGTGTTTAAAGATACTTGGGCACCCTTAAAATTTTAAAAATTCTGAGCACGAGAACATCCTGTGGATGAGGGCATAATGGCCGGAAGTCTGAAAAGCGATGCGATCTGAACCTCGAGAAAATGCGGCTTCCTAAGTAATACAAACTACGCATTTGTCCGGACGCCGCCAAAACAGATTTATTTGGATAAGGGATCCTCTGAAGTGACCACCTGCTAAAGTTTTGATGGCCAAGGTGGTTCATCCTTACTATAATTTGATGAGGTGGTGAGTAGCAGAGCTAACATCACATTTCGGTTGCGGCCTCAGCAATCCTGTTGAACTCTAGGGTGGATTAACAGCTCTGGTATTCGCGATAACCCTTGATTTGAATGGTTTGGCTAGGGCTGTACGGCATTTGAAGTCCGTGATATCCGAGTATTCTGCCGTCAGACGGAAGTGATACGCTGTCGTCAATAGCTCAACAAACGCATCACAGATCGCAAAAACGTTTCAAAACTTTCCTGGCAAGTTTTGAACAGGCTCAACTAAAAGGAGTTGAACTTCGTGGTATATGCTGCACAGCCGATGACTCGGCAAAAACTTGAACAGCCTAGTCCTAGTCCTTACCGGCCTGCTCCTAATCTTTTAGATCCATCCTTATTGCAAGCTGCAAGACATCTTTATCGCTCGTTTTATGAAGCGAATCCAGATGTGGTTCAGCGGCCTTCGGGTGTCGCTTTGAATCGCTATAACCATCGCGGTAAGTTAATCTTTGGTCGCAAGCCTATTTTGTTACCCCAGGAATGCTTTATCCCTTTTGAGCAGGTACAAGCCGAGCTTTATTGAGCTGATGCTTCGTCTGGAGGTGTTGTGAGTAATCCCATAACCTAAGAACTTTTCGCCAGTTGTACTGCTTCTGTCTTGGGTATTTGGGGCTTTTCGTTGTGGTTAAGCGAGAACGACTTTGCTGCTTCGCATCTTTGAATTAGCTCCCTTTGTTGTTGTTTTCCTTCTCGGTTCAGCCATTGGCAGTTTCTTGAACGTCGTGGTTTATCGGTTGCCTGAAGGCCTGTCCTTGTTGTGGCCTCCTTCTCGCTGTCCTCGGTGTGAACATCAATTGGGACCGACAGAGAATATCCCAATCTTTGGCTGGTTAAGGCTTAGAGGGCGTTGTAAAAACTGTCAGGTTGCTATTTCATCTCGCTATCCGTTGGTTGAGACTGCGACAGCATTGATATTTGTGCTCGTCTTTTCCCAGTTTGGGTTTGTTTGGCAAACCCTGGGTTATTGGCTCTTTTTTAGTTGGCTTTTAGCCTTAGCCCTAATTGATTTAGATACACTAACGCTGCCTAATCCTTTGACACAATCGGGTTTGGTTTTAGGGGTTCTCTTTCAAGGCTTAATCGGTTCTCTGTTGGGGAATACCGCTGCAGGATTGATATCAGGAATTGGCGGTGCCGTTCTAGGTCTGTGGCTTTTGAGTCTGATTAGTTGGGCTGGCTCCGTTGCTTTAGGGCAAACGGCGATGGGTGCGGGTGACAGCAAGCTCGCTGCAATGATGGGAGCCTGGTTAGGCTGGAAATTGCTGTTATTGAGTGGCTTCCTCGCTTGTTTTCTGGGAGCTGCTGTAGGACTTGTGGGGATGGCTTCGGGACGTTTAGGTCGTCGTCAAGCCATGCCTTTTGGACCCTTCTTAGCGCTTGGAGCTGCCATTAGTGCGCTATGGGGGTCAGTCTTAATTGATCTCTATGTGAGTGTCTTTTTTCCCGCTGTTTGATGAGCAGAGTAAAGTTCGCTGTGCTGTCAGAGTGACACTAGGAACAATTTCTCTCAGCGCGTGAATCGAGTGTGGTTTACCTCCATAGGGTCTACGTCGCTACGCTTCATGCATAGACCTGTAAGTTGCCTGTGTGGCTGACTTTGGCTAGCTTGGATTGCCAGGGGATCGAATGGATCGATTCATTGGAGCGGCTGTAACCGGTTAGCTTCTCTTCTCGCTTCGCGATTATTGCTTCGCCAAGGGCTTTCGGTTGAGCTGGTAGGATGATTGCGGGCTGGGAGAAGGATCTCCATCGGCCCTGTCAGCAATGCTGGGGAGGGGTTGCCCTTGTCTCTATTTGATTCGTTTGCAAATCGTCGTAAGGCGGAGCCGACGCAACAGGTTCAGCCGGAGCGTGACATATCCGATGGCCTGTGGACGAAGTGTGATTCTTGCGGTGTGTTGACGTACACCAAGGATCTGCGGGCAAATCAGATGGTTTGTCTGGAATGTAACCATCACTTGAGGATCTTTAGTGCTCAGCGTATTGAGCAGTTGATTGATGCGGGCAGTTGGCAACCCCTGAATGATGAGGTTAAGCCGACCGACCCGTTAGAATTTCGCGATCGCCGAGTTTATAAGGATTACCTCAAAGCCACCCAAGGCAAGACGGGACTCACGGACTCTGTGCGCACAGGCATTGGCACGATCGAAGGTGAGCCGGTTGCGCTGGGCGTGATGGA
>CALLPZ010000086.1 GCA_938015405.1 uncultured Pseudanabaenaceae cyanobacterium | reverse complement strand
GGTTAGGATTCACAAAGAACAACTTCGTCGTATTGAGGTGCGCTTGGACAATGGTTGATGTTCCTTCTTCGGGTCAACGCTTGGAACAATATAGTTTGCGCTGCCCCGATGAGGTGCTGATGGTGGAAGCAAGGGTGGCGGACGAGACCGACATGGTGATGGTGTTTAAGGGGTTTTCGAGTTCGTTGATGCGGGCAACGGATTACGATCCAGACATACCAGTACTGCCCGCAGAAGCGGAGATTGTGGCAGTAGACCGATTAAAGGGACCTTATCAACCGAACAATCCTGAATACATTGCCCAAGGGCTTCGCTGGGATGAGTTTGAGGCTTTGTTACAGTCACTCGGGTTGTAGGACCAAAGCAGTGGCCCGCAGCCAGGGGCCAGCAGGGTTAAGCAGGCCTACAACTGAAATGCTTTGGCCCGTCTTGAGGTCTCGCAGGATGGCTTCCACCTCAGGCCTCAATGTGATTAAGGGCAGCCCCTGAGGATAGTCAGGATGGCTTAGGCGGTAGCCTTCGTTCTCATCAGCTAGGCAGAGGCTGCTGGTGTGCTTAAAGTGCTCTATTGAGCATTCACGAGCCTGACCTGGGCTCAGGTCTAAGTCAGGATGTTCACCATCGTAGGGATAGCGCTCCGGGTGCTCCAGGTAGAATTGCTGCAGCGATCGCCAGTCCTCTCGCTCCGGCGACAGGTTATATAACGGCACTACTGCGCTGGGTGCCATTGGGTCCGAAATCAGAGCCTGTTGAAGGGTCAGCACATCCAAGTTCCTCGGCTGGCAGCCCTGCTCCACACAAAGCGCTGCAGCCATCCCAACGGCCTGGCCTGTCCCAAGCACCGTCGGTTGAAGGCGGGTTGCCCCATTGGCCATGTGGGACACAGAAATATTCTTTTCGCAGAACAGTAGGCCATCTACGCTGTGGGGCACCAAGGCACCATAGGGGATGGTGAAGGGGGTTCCAGTCCAACGTCCGCCCCAGCGACGGGCTTTCGGGGCTAGCTTAATTTCCCGCTCAGGATAGTGATGATCGTTGGGGTAGTTGCCCAGGGCGATCGCACTCATTTTCCCCGCCAGATCATGGGGCAGTGCCGCAACAAAGCCATCCTTCTGAGGTAACAGGTCTTGCTCAATCACCGTAGCCAGGCCAATGCCCCGCCTGCTTTCGCGGTAGTAGGGATGCAAAGCAAAGGCTCCGCCACCGAGACCTGCCGAAGCCTGAGGAAAGCAATCACTGGCGAGGCCGTAGCGGCGACCATACTCTCGTTGAAGGTAATGGGCAAAGCCCTGGGAGTAGGCGATCGCTTCTCTGGCCCAAGCCTGCCACTCTGCCAGACTCCCTCGCAACCGCTCCAAGCCATAGCCGTAGTCATTGCCCTGGATCGGCCAGTTGAGCATGTAGCTGGGCTGGCCTGTTCCGTCAGCTGGTAGCTGGCCGTAGCTAAGGAGGCGCTCGGAACCAAAGCGATCGCCTGCTCCTCCAAAAGCCTCATCCACATCAAAATCTGGAGCGGGAATCAGCGGCGCCTCAACTCCCTCGCCATAGTCCCGCAACATCGCGATCCAAGTGGGAGACTGGACAGGATAACGCTGATAGAACAAATCTGAGTCCAGGTCAGCTTGGAGCGGTGCGCTCGGTTCTTGCCATTGTGACTGGGCCTCCCAGCCCCAGCGATAGGGAACATCACCCAGCGCCAGCAAATCACCCAGTTCTGTACCATCGACGATGACCTGGGCCTCAATGCGATAGTCCTCGAATTGAACAGCGTTCAAACAATCCCCTTCACGCTCCACAGCCTTAGGAACTTGGCCTTGAATCCAGCGCAAGTTCGGCAGCGCTTCTGCCCAATCAGCAAAAACCTGAGCCCCCACCCTAGGCTCATAGCTAAAACAGCTCACCCAGCTGTGGTCCAAGCCACCGGGCTGGCGCTGGTAAAGCGTTGAAAGAAAGGCACCCCATAGGCCCGTCTGCCAAGGGCGTAATTCATTGCCATCGGGTACAGGAACTCCCGCACTCGTGAGCATCCCGCCTAGCCAGGCAAACTCACTCACTAAAACCACTTGGGCACCCCGTCGAGCTGCCTGAATCGCTGCAGCCGTCCCCCCCGTGCCGCCACCTACCACCAAGACTTCTGTTTTTAAGCGCTCCATCGGTCGAACCATTCCCTCAAAAAAGAGGGGCCTGGCCATTGACCAAGCCCCAATAGGGAGAATATCGGAAATGGAGCCTAGCAGAACTGACTCACATCCTCGCCGCAATCATCAGCCAAATAGCAAAGGGAGCGGAAGCGAAGGCCCACAAGCTGCTCATAGAGAGGATTGATTTTACACATCGGGGGAATGTGAACAATCTTCTTACCGAACAGTTTGACGTCCCGCTCAAAAGGACATTGGGCCGGGATCATCTTGCACAGAAAGCGTGCGACACGGGGATCATCCACATCTAGGCCATCTAACCAAGTGCGGGCAGGCTTGAGTACATCAATGCCGCTGCTCTGGGCAGGAGGTTTAAGACCACTAGCAGGACCCACAGCAGGGAGAGTTGAAGCTGTAGAGGGAGCAGTCAGGGGTTCATCTGCTCCACCCGCCTGGCCTGGCAGCGTGGCTCGCAGAGAGGCCAGTACGGAGCAATCTAGCTCCAGTACATGGCAAAAGGATTGAAGCATTTCGTCTTCCGGCGTTGAATAAATTCCATCTGCCACTGCGACCATCACTGCGGTGCGTAAAAAGTTCTCCCGCAGGCTAGGACGATCTCCCAAGCCCTCCGCAAGTTCTTCAGCAGAAATGGGCTCAAATTGCTCAACGTTAAGACCGGGAGCTAACTCGTCTCGGGTCAATTCGCTGATGAGCTCACGCTCAATTTCGTCAAAATTTCCGTCGGCCCAAGCCACGCTAAGTAAACCGCGTAACCAGGCGGTCATCTGAGCTGAACTATAGGTCGAGGTAACAGCTGTAGCCATGGTGCTATTGATGAGTTGCTAACAAATGAAACCGACTCAACAAACCGATGCTGGACAGATCAACAAAACAATTTAAGGCTGATTCAACAGACTCTGGAATCAGTGGCAGGTCAACCTTAAACAAGTCGTCGAGCAGAGACAGCAACATTTAATACGCTTTGCCAAAGCCGTGTTGGTGACATGCGGTTTGCGTCTTTAGGAGCACCCAGGAGCAACAAAGCTCAATACATCGCAATGATGGACTGAGATTTTCAGAAAGCTACCCCGAGGTCCGCTACTTCTATTCTGCCAATGGCATCCAAAAAGTAACGCCCTTATCAAGAAAGATATCTTTGCGGACTCGCAAATCTAATCCATCGAAAACGGCGGCCAAGATGATGGGTATCGCGTTGCTGCGATGCTGCCACGTCTCCTGCCGCCGTCAATGTGATGTGAATGTCACAAGCCAGAGTAATTAGACCGTAATTTAACGGGAATTACTCGGCCAAAATCGAGAGGCTGTAGGGGTGACTCTGGGCTTCGCGATCGCCCACATAGATCTTGTAGGTGCCAGGCAACCAGTAGCCCACGGCTTCAGGCCCCTTGGACATTGCATGATCGGATAGAACGCAGAAGCGACCCGCAGGACCTTCAATCAGCAACGTTGGGTCACCCTCGCCTTCCACGACGAAGCGGAGATAGCCTGAAGTTTGGGCAAATTCATCGGTGAGCTGGAGCTCTTGACTGGGCTGAGCAGAGATATTGCCACAGTCACTGGCGACACTGCCCCCCGACATGCCCTGCAGGCTCATGGGCTGATTGAGCTGGGTCACAACCCGAGCCGGTACGGCAACCGCAGCGCTAGCACTGCCTACCAAAGCCGCCATTGCTCCAACAATCCAGCGATTCATCTTTTTAGCCATGGTTTCAACTCCTCATCAATGAACGAATTGCAACGCTAGCCAATCCTCGCTGGCTCTAGGGTTAGAGCAGAAGATGGGAAAATCAGCGGGGTCATGCGACAAGTCAATTCCTAGACCAGGGACCCAAGCCGTTTGCGGCAATTCCATCAGCAGTATGGCTGACTTGTCTCTAGGATGGCCCAGCTTTTTGGCTCTGCCGATGGCATTGTGTCTGTTTACAGACTGTCCTTCCATTCTGTGCAAACCGGAAATCAGCCCATTTGCGCGAGAACTTGCTACACAGGGCTTTGCCATCCCGTAGCGTTGCTTGGCTTTACTGTTTCTCCACGAGAAATTGCTTGAAATCCTGACCAATCGAGAAATTTTAAGCTAAGGTATTGTCCGTTCAAGTCAATTGTGTCACTGGAGAAACGGATGAAGTGCTGCTCAGCGGGACTTTCTAAGCCTTTTCATAGGGTGCTGGCTGTCCTCAGCGTCTCTTCCATGGCCCTAGCTGTGGGACTGTCCCAATCGGCATCGGCCCAGCCGGCCTATGGTAGCTACATCGGTGGTGGCCTTGGCATTGGCCATGAGAGTGATGATGACGGACAACTCGATGCGGCAGGTGTGGTCACGGCTCGCTATAAGTTTTTGAAGTCGCCTATTTCGGCGCGTGCGCAGCTGTTCATAGATCGGGACAGTGTGGCGATCGTCCCCACTGTTTCCTATGACATTCCGGTGTCTTGGCAGCTAGAGCCCTATATTGGCGCAGGTGTGGCCTTTGGTACCAACGGCAGCATTGTGGGTGATGGCGCTTCTTTTGTGATTCAGCCCGGCGTAGACTACGCCATTCCCAATACTCAATGGGTCGTATTTGGTAATGCGCTGGTTGCCTTTGATGCCTACGAAGGTGGCGATAAGGATGGCGATCCTGCCGTGTCAATCCAAACCGGTGTGGGCTGGCAGTTTTAAGCCGGCTTAGTCATCTGAAAAAGAAAAAGGCGTGGCTCTTGCAAGAGCCACGCCTTTTTCTTTAGGTCCGAACAGCGCTCATCAGGATAACGGCTGATTACGTTCTGGAGGCCAGCTAATGCGATAGGCCTTACCCACCACATCTGCTGCAGGCAACGTGCCCCAAACATGGGAATCAAAACTGAAATTTCGATTGTCTCCTAGCACAAACAGCTGACCTGGCAATAGCTGCTGCGGTGCTAGGTCATAGGCAATGGGCTCCGGCAAATAGGCTTCTTGCAAGGGCTGACCATTCAGAATCAACTGCCCTTGGGCAATTTGCACCTGATCGCCCCCCATGGCCACGAGCCGCTTCACAAAAAACTGACTCTCCTTCGACTCCGCCACCGTCCCGTCTTCTCCAATGGCATGGTGACTCCGGAAAACCACAATATCGCCGCGCTCTGGCCGATAACCTGAAGACTTGGAAACGAGAATGCGATCGCCCACCTGCAATGTCGGCACCATCGACTCACTGGGTACCGCAAAGGGCTCAATCCAATGCTCAACAAGGGGCACAGAGCCAAACATCAACGAACGCGAGAGCAAAATCAGGACCGCCAAAACCAAGCCCTGGCGAACGATCATCTTCGCCGCTGCGGGGGCCGGAGAGACCTGAACTGGCATCACCATTTGCAGACCCGTCGCCTCGCCGATCGGCGAAGGCTCCATAGCCCTACCGACGGGAGCACGGGCGCCAACCTGGACTGGACTAGCTTTAAGCACTTCAGGTTGAACACTCAGCTGCCAAGCCAACTGGGCACAGGCGATCGCCAACAAAGCTCCAACACCGAGCAATGCAGGACTAAACAAAGTCACAGCTGTAAACCACAGCAGGCTGATCACCAGAAAGATGGCGCCTGCCACTAAGCGATTGGCATACAGATGCCCAAGCCCCGGCAACAGCTGAGAGAGAAAAACAGAAAACCAAACGTCCTTCGCGGTCCCATCCTGGCTGGCCTGGGAGGCAAAGGAGCGAAACACCTGCTTAGGGCCCTGGCTCAAACAGCCATAGGCATCAATGACGCTGAAAACCCATAAAACCAGGCCCATGCCCAGACAGCCTGCCCCTAGCTGAATATTGCCATGGGCCCCCAGAAAGGCCCACACCGTCAGCAGCAACAAGGCAACCCCTAAACCAAACCACAACATCCCCCGGAGCGGTTGACCGCCATAAAAGTGCCCCACACCGGGAAACAACAGCGAGAGGTTAACGGCGTACCAAGGGCTCGGTTGCAGACTGGATGGCATAGAGATTCTGCAGAAAAGACAGTGACACTAGACCCAGGATGCCCGATTCACAAGGCTCGATTTAACGAGAGTGAAATCAATGAAGCTCAGAAGCCTAACGCTTGGCGACTCGTAAACGCTGGGTCACCATCGTGATTCCGTCCTTGCGCATCACCACCGCCGAAATCCAGCGATCGTTCCCATCACGGGGGACCTCACCAATCTTGAAAATGCCACCCGGGCCAGTCCCCGTCTGGGAATCTACCAGGGGAGCCAAATCGGCCTCCGACGGCTTGCCATATCCCTGGGGGGACACAGGCTCATCTAATAGACCGCCCAGGAGCAGATCGTCATCAACGGGCTCCAGCACAATCACATCAAAGTTGTACTTTTGGCCCGGTGCAACCCGCTCTGGCAAGTTGACCTGGAGGGTTGGAGGGCGATCGCCCGTGGTCACTTCACTGCGCTCCGATAGGATTTCCTCTCGCACGAGTCGACCATTTTCATAGCTCTGGCGACTGCGAAGGACGGAGACCAATGCCAAGCGACGGGTCCCCTCCAAGCGACTGCCCTCAATGCGAGTCACCACCTCGGCCACTCCACCGCGTCGCGTCTTCTCCCAACCCACAACCTCTGTCTCATAGGACAGTTCGGGGTAGCGCTTCCAGAAAGACTTTAGAGACGTAGACAGAGCTCGACGATTCAAACCATCGGAGTTGCGATAGTTAGGGCCATAATTTTGGAGCAATGCCCGCAGGTCACGTTGATTCGCCGCACTTTCCCACTGGGACAAGGCTTGGCGGACAGTCTCGGGAGCTTCTGCTTCACTCCGCGCCACCTGGGCCGTCACTTCTCCAGCCTGAACCAGCAGAGACTCCTGGGCTTGGCCCTGACTGGCAGTCCCCAGCACAATGCCGCCAGACAAGGCAAGGGAGAACATGACAACGGATCCCAAAGGCCGACGACAGGCTGACCGTAATTGTTGGATGCCGGGAATACCTTGCCGTTGGAGCATGAAGCGAGTACCTATAGTCGAGGGGAAATTGGGGAACTAACACCACCGGGGACATCGGCCCAGTATCAGGCCTAGGAACCATTCTAATCTCTGAATGGAGGGAGCCTGGCTAAATTCAATACCATTGAAGCCGCCCAGCCCTCGGAGGGTCCTAGCCTCCGAAACAATCCCAACCTAGCAGTGACGCATGGAATAGACAGGCAAACAGACCGACTGACTTCTAATGGAATAGGGATAGACCCCCTGAGCAAGACGGAAGATTCCAGTCTCATTCATCAGCGTTTTAGACCATTGTTTGCCTGGGAGCGATCCATTAAACTGGCAACCTTGGAATAGCGCCTTAAACTGTCACTGCGTCCTTCGTTCCAGACTGGTCACCATCCGGTCATTTCCAGCCTCTCAGCGAGGGAATAAGCCAATCGGCCTGCCATGGCCAGAAGGCATTCATCATCAGACGCCCCAGAACTAGGCGAGTTCCAGCCAAGATCCTCCGACTGGATAGGCCCCAACCCCAGTCCAAGCAGGTCTCCTCAGCGGCCTTTATCTACCCATCTTTTCTACTTCACCAGGAGTACCCCGTGAGTCAGGCCTCCCCCCGCCTTCTAATTGCAGCCAGCGGTACCGGTGGCCATGTGTTCCCCGCCCTAGCTTTGGCCGAGCAGCTGTCGGATTACGACATCGAATGGCTCGGGGTCCCCAATCGCATGGAAACCCAGCTTGTCGGCGATCGCTACCCCCTCCACACAATGAACGTGGGCGGCTTCCAAGGTGGGCTGGGACTCGGCACCCTGAAGACCCTAGGTCGCCTCATTGGCGGTATCTTCCAAGCTCGAAAAATTCTCAAGCAGGGCAACTTCCAGGGCCTCTTCACCACGGGCGGTTATATCTCTGGACCTAGCATCGTTGCAGCCAAAAGCCTGGGTCTACCTGTGGTGCTCCACGAGTCCAATGCCCTGCCGGGTAAGGTTACCCGTTGGCTCAGTCCACTCTGTAGCCTAGTGGCGATCGGCTTTGAAGAAGCCGCTCCCCATCTCCCCAAAGCCAAGACCGAATGTGTCGGCACCCCCGTGCGCGGCAATTTCCTAGCCGCCACAGGCAGCGACCTAGGCCTAGAGATTCCCGCAGATGTGCCATTGATTGTGGTGGCAGGCGGCAGTCAAGGGGCCGTCGCCGTCAATAAGATGGTGCGTGCCGCAGCCCCAGCCTGGCTTGATGCGGGGGCTTGGATCGTCCATCTCACCGGCCAATCTGACCCCGACCGGGAAAGTTTTAGCCATCCCCACTACATGGCGCTGGCCTTTTGGGACAATATGGCCGCTCTATTCCAACGGGCCAACCTAGCCATTAGCCGTGCCGGAGCCGGCACCCTAACCGAGCTAGCCATCACCGGCACTCCTTCCATTTTGGTTCCCTATCCCTTTGCCGCTGAAGACCACCAAACCTTCAACGCCGCAATTTTCGCCGCTGCCAATGCTGCCTTGGTCTTCCAGCAACAGGATCTCAACACCGAACTTCTGCAAAGCAAGGTCATGCAGCTACTGGATCCGAGCAATGATCAGCTTGGAACAATGGCTCTCAATGCCAAGTCCATTGCGGTGGAAAACAGCGCTGAAGTTCTTGCAAAGACAGTGAAGTCTCTCATTGCAGCAGAGCAATAGAGGCCTAACTGCACAAAGACCTTGCCCTCTCCCTAAGTCCCTCTCCCAAGCTATCCATGGGAGACGGACTTTTCAACCTCCCCCTGCCCCAGAATTTGGGGCGAGGGGATGGGAGCAAATTTGGATTCACAGAAGAAAGCGATATAGCCCTCCCTTCCCTTAGAAGAAATCGGAGGGTTCGGGCTCAAATCATCACTAGACCGATAAAGCGATCGCCCCTTCTCGCAGAACCTGCCACCCTTCCCCCTTCCAAGCCACAACCGTTGAGGGTTGGGGTGCCACCTTATGGCCTTCCGGCCCCGCAATACCCGCTCCTAAAACCTGGACTTGGGGGAATTGCCCTGCAATGTCATCAGCATTACGCAGGGGGGGCTCTCCAGAGCGATTAGCGCTGGTCGTGGCCAGGGGGCCCGTCGCTGTCAAAATCTCTAGAGCCGCCTCATGGTTTGGCACTCGAATGCCCAAGGTACGGGGATTCGCAGGGGTCATGGCGATCGGGTGGAGCCCTGTGGCAGGCAGCACCAACGTCATGGCACCGGGCCAATATTGATCCGCCATGGCATGCCACACTTCGACCTCTTCAGCAGTCCCTCGCACATAGGGCCATAGCTCAGAGGCTTTAGCAGCCATAAGAATTAGAGGCTTATGATTCTGACGATGTTTGAGTCGATAAATCTCAGCAGCTTGATCAGGTTTAGCGGCCAAAGCAGGCAATGTATCAGTCGGGAAACTCACCACTTGTCCTGCCCGGGCGGCATCCACAAGTTGAGGTAACGAGACTTTGAGCATGTTCAATATCAAGCCGAAAGGGCTGAATCGGCAAAAACTCGCCCATTCCATGAAATCAGAGCTTTATTATGCGCTATTAGAGGCCCAATCCCCTTATGCAACAGGAGGCGTTAAGAATTTACGTATTACATCGTAAAGCTGATACAAATCGTTCAATACCACAGAGATCAAAATGGCCCGTGATGGACTGGTAGCCTCCATCAGCCTGCAACAGCGCCTTTACGGCTTCAGCCTGTCCCGTCATCAACTCCACCAGCCAAAGACCTCCCGGTTGCAAATGCATGCTTCCAGCAGTCACAAGATGACGCAAGCAGTCCAAACCATCCTCACCGCCATCCAGGGCCAGGCTGGGCTCATGGAGACGCACCTCAGGTTGAAGCTCCTCCAGCATTCCAGTCGGGATGTAAGGGGGGTTAGAGACCATTCCTGCAAGCTTAAGCCCCTGCTCGAAGAGAGGTAGGAGCGGCTCAAACCACCGCCCTTGGTGCAGCTGAATACGCGACTGCCAAATACCATTCCGAACCGACGCCACATTCTCTGCAGCAATCTCCAAGGCAACATCGCTACAGTCCACTCCATGAATGGCAATATTTGGCAGAAGCTCTGCCAACCCCAAGGCGATCGCGCCAGTCCCCGTGCCCAGGTCCACCCAAGTCCCTTGAGATAGATCAAGATTCAAGTCCTGAGACACCTCGGCCACGCGCTGGCTGGCAATTTCCACAATTAGCTCCGTTTCAGGCCGGGGAACCAAAACTCCTGGCGCAACCTTCAACTCAAAACGCCGCCAAGGCGATCGCCCGACCACATACTGCAAAGGTTCGTGAGCCTGCCAATGACGCCTCCACAGCTCAGTTAAGGCTGCAAGGTCACAAGGCAGCTGCCAAAGCTTTTCAGAGGGGGCATGGCCTAATGCTCGCACTTCTACCGAAACCGCTTCTCGCAACAGCCAGTCCAGCTCCATTGCAAGCTCAGGTGCCTGAGCGAGCGAGACCTCGCGCCAATCTCGAAGCTGCTGAGTTGTGAGCAGATGCCTTGCCATAAGAAATTCCTTAACCTGCTCACATGCCAGCAACCTGCCACAGTAAGGGTTGAGCAGTTTCACCCCTAATCATAATTGCCAAAAATTACTGTCCCCCAGTCCTGACATAGGACTGGGGGACAGTAATTTCGGTTTTCACAGCAACTGAGACCAAATTCAACTTAGTGACTTAATCTCCGAGCCCCATCAACCGACTCTAAATGTACGAAGCTGTACATCCACAGCAGCATGAGGGGACGACCCATATGGGATGGGCTTAAAGAGGCTGGCAACGGTCCAATCAAACCTTGAGAAAACTCGCGATCGCCATGCAAGCTAGTTCTGAGTCTGTCGCTGATTACGAATGACATACTCAAGACTGGCTTTAGGCGGAATAAACTCCACCTGATCCATGGAAGGATCATCACTCTCGCCCAGGGTCTGCAAGACTCGATCCAGTGTGGTGACGCGAATAGGAATTTCCGTCTGCTGCAAATCCCTAGTCTCCTTCTTCGCTTCAGACAGGTAGCTCTCTAGGTCAGCTCGGCTAAAGTACATCGGCAAGATTTGCTTATCGTTGCCCGCCTCATCCGCCAGAGTGATCCCGAGGTTAGGCGCATAGAACAGCGGAATTCCTCGCCAGCTCGTGACCTCTTCCCCCGCCTGTTGACGGATGGCGACCGCCGCTTTCACTTCCTGCTCATCAGGTACCACCTGGAACGTAGGATCATCCTCTTTGCGATTCGCGGAACGGGATTCCAAATAAACCAAAGACATTGGAATGGTCCGAACCTCAACTTCCTTTGCCAGAGTTTCATTACTCTGACGCTGTTCCTGGAGCAAGCGCTGAGCATCGTCGCGGTCCACATAGCTAGGGACCAAAGAAACCGTCTTGCCATCCAGAGAGAGAGAGGCCACTGCAAACTTTTTCAGCTGAGCGTTGAACAGTGTGAACACTGGAACATTATTGAGCTTGCGGGCGATTTCCTCTTCCGTTAACGCCATGGCAGGCGCAATATCCATTGCCAAGGTGCCCACCAGGGTCGTCAATGTGACACCTGCAGCAAGCGCGAGGTTTTTCGTCCAATGGCCAAGCTGTCTCATGGGTGCTCCGGGATCGCGAAGGGATAATCAAAGGAATGCCGGGGGAGCAGCTTCATCAGCCGCTGCATCTCCACGACAGGGTAGTCAAGGGTCAAACTTCAAAATCTGAAGTTTGCCATGCCAAATAATTTCAGCACGCCCGTTTCAGGGACTGGTTTGGGAACGCAATGGTTCCCACAAAGGCTCGGGGCAGGAGCATCGGATTGTGCATCTCAGCCAATCGTTTAAGTTCCAGCCAGCAATAAATTCAACCAGCCTCAGACAATCTTCCCTACAGGCGTTGAATACACCCATCAGGGAAAAGTCCTTCAACAGCCTAATAGGCTGAGCCATCGCCCCCGAACAAAAGCCTTCGAGTTCGCCGCATTATCGGGCAAACCCACATAAATAAAAAGGGGGCCAAGTCCATTGGCCCCCTTAAGTCGGGATGACAGGATTCGAACCTGCGGCATCCTGCTCCCAAAGCAGGCGCGCTACCAAGCTGCGCTACATCCCGACAGCTATGGATTTGAGAAAGTAATCTAGGTGCTTGAATGACAAAAACCCAGATGTATCTCAATTTTCCACCACCGCATTATACACACGGCGTGAGCTCACCGCTGAGATAAAACCACAATGGACTCACCAGTGGCTCCCCAAATAGTGGGACTCCAACAATCTGTGCCGTCGACATCAGCGAATCCTCCCCAAAATGTAAAAGGCTGAAGACTATGCGCAGTTTTCCTATGCCGAATAGAATCAGAAAATTTAAAATGTCTAGGGGCATAGCTAACATGCATCATTGGCATAGCTGACGATCCTCAGCCCTCATATTTATTCCAAGGAGCACAGCCGTGACTCAACTGCTGGCCGGAGACATCGGCGGAACGAAAACGATCCTGCGCTGGGTAGAAACCAGCGACAGTCAACCCACGACCCTCAACCTCCGCCATGAAGTGGTCTATCCCAGTCAGCAGTATCCAGACCTAGTCCCCATGGTGGAAACCTTCCTCCAAGAAGCCCAAGTAGCCACAGGAGAAGTTCCAGATCCTTGTCGCGCCTGCTTCGCCATTGCCGGACCTGTAGTCAAGGGCACCTCCGAGCTCACGAACTTGGGATGGCAGTTATCCGAAGAGCGCCTCTGCCAAGCACTCAAGCTCCAGAAGGTAAACCTCATCAATGACTTCGCAGCCATCGGCTACGGTGTGCCCGGCCTGGCGGCAGCGGACCTCCATAGCTTGCAACAGGGAAGTGCAGAGCCCACTGCCCCCATTGCCGTCATTGGTGCAGGAACGGGTTTAGGGCAGTGCTTTGTCATCCCCCAAGCCAATGGCCGCAGCCGAGTCTTTGCCACGGAAGGAGGCCATGCCGACTTTGCTCCCCGCACTCCGCTGGAGTTCCGTCTTCTGGAGTACATCGAGAAGAACCGCAACCTCACCCATGTTTCCGCAGAGCGCATCGTCTCTGGCCAAGGTGTTGTGGCGTTTTATCAGTTCCTGCGCGATCGCGAGGGCATGGCAGAGACTCCCAGCATTGCCGAAGCAGTCCGTGCCTGGGAGGCCGCCGATGAGTACAGCAGCGATCGCGTTGACCCCGGTGCAGCAATAGCCCAGGGAGCTACCAATGGTGATCCTCTCTGCGAACGAACCCTGGATCTATTCTGCGAAGCCTACGGTGCCGAAACCGGGAATCTAGCCCTCAAGCTCCTGTCCTACGGAGGCGTCTATCTCGCAGGCGGCATTGCCGCCAAGAATGCCGACCGTCTCAGCAGCGGCGGATTCATCCAAGCCTTCCTCGACAAAGGACGCATGGAGCCT
>CALLPZ010000085.1 GCA_938015405.1 uncultured Pseudanabaenaceae cyanobacterium | reverse complement strand
CAGTTGGAGTTTTGGTTTGAGACTGGGCCTGATGCGCAACCTGGCGATCTACCTGAATCACGGTCTGGACTTGAAGGTTACTGAGGCCAGACACTTGCTGGCTGGCCTCACCATCTAAGGCAATTTTCACCTCCACCACGCGCCGATCCAGGTTTTCACCAGGCTGACCGCTAAACACATTCTGCTGACTAATCTGTCGTCCAATCTCCATCACTTGTCCCTGCAACTCACCTTCAAAGGCTTGGCCCCGAACCCTGGCAACTTGGCCCAGCTGCACTCGGCCAATATCGCTTTGGTAGACCTCAGCCACTGCTAGCATCTGCTGGGTTTGGCCAAGGGCAACGATGCCGTCACTGCTCATTTGCTCGCCAGGCTGGGTATAGATTTTCAGCACCTGGCCATCCCTAGGGGCGGTGATGGTGGCCTTGGCTAGATTGTTTTGAGCCTTAACCAAAGCGGCTTTCGCGGCTGTCAGCTCTGCCTGGGCCAATTGCACATCCACCGGGCGTACTTCGGCTACGGCATTTAGGTTAGAGCGAGCTGCTTCTATCTGGGCTTGCCCCGTGCTTTCCAGGCGCGCCAGCTCCGATTGGGCTTCCTGCAATTGCTTGGCTGTGGTGGTGTTGGTGCGGCTGAGTATCGCCTCTGCTTCTAGCTGAGCCTGGCGCTTGGTGTCCACTGCGAGATGCTTGCTGTCGTAGAGCGAGGCTGAAATCGCGCCACTGTCGTAAAGGTCTTGATAGCGTTGTAGCTCTGCCTCGGCGGTTTTCAGCTCTGCCTTGAGACGATTGATCGTGGCCCGCTGGGCGGCGCGATCGCCATCCCGCTGGGCTTCAATCCTTGCAATCTCGCTGCGCTGTATCCGCAACTGCCCAGTCATCTCGGCGGACTGTTCGGTTACGGATGCGGCCTGGGCTGCAACCTCACCTTGCTTGGCTCCTGCTTTCACCTGGGCTAGCTTTGCTTCTGCCCAACTGATTTGTAGCTGAGCAGCGGTGACTTCGTCTTGGAGGCGATCGCGGGAATCCAAAACTGCAATAGACTCACCGGCTTGAACCATGTCGCCGGGTTGGACGAGCAGCTCAGCCAGGCGATCGCCATCCAAGGTCAGAGGCGCTGCGATATTGATAATTTCCCCCGCTGGCTCCAATCGTCCTAGGGCCGCAACACTGGGCAACAGCTGTGGCTGAGTGGCTACGGGGTCTGGCTCAGCAGTGGTCAAGATTCCCGCTGACAGACCGACGTAGGCCAGACTGCCACTGACTGCAACGGCAGCCACCACTAGCAACCAAGGCTTAGGTTTGAGTTTCAAGGCAATGCTGTTCATGGCGCAGGATCATTTGAATCGTGAGCTGACACTGTTGTTCGAACCACTCCATCCTTTGAAAGCCCCGGTTATAGATGAACTGAATCATCAGTCCATCCACAAAGACCATGATGAAGTCCAAGATCGCGGGGTCTTGAACCTGCAAGTAGTCCTTGAGCGTGTCGCGAGTTCTATCCCAAATCTGCCGTAAGAACAAGATCTCCGCTTCGCTACCCTCGCGGGTTTGCTGGAAGAAATCGACCCAGAGCAGGAGCTGCTGGTGATACTTCTGGATGTTTTGTAGAACAAAGTCCATCACCGCTTGGAGCCGCTCCTCAAGAGAGCCTTCTTCCGAGGCTTGGGCAAAGAAATTAGAGATATCTTGTTCACACAACTCTTGAACGAGCTGCATGAAGATACTCTCCTTGCTGGGGAAGTAGTGGTACAGCGTGCCGGTTGAAACGCTCAGGCCCTTGGCGATTTGTCGCATCGTGATCGACCCATAGCCCCGCTCCGCGAATAGGGCCAAGCAACCCTGGAGCAGTTCTTTACGGTATTGATCGTGATCGACAATCTTGGGCATGGCGCATCGCAAGAGCAGCAAAAGTATTCTACTGCTCCGTTCTTTTTATTTATAACATATGTTCGGTATAAGTCCTTGGACTGAAAATCTAAGGCTGTTCTATCTCACGATTTTGCGAGTTGGGCTAATGCTGTTGGCTTTGTTTCACATGGAGGTTGCACCAACGCACCATCTCCCAGTGCACATGGCCAATGGCTTCTCGGGACCGGTAGCCATGGCCTTCCAGGGGCAACGAAACCCAGCGCACGGTTTTGCCTAACCCCCGCATTGCCTCATAGAGTCGCTCGCTCTGGAGGGGGTAGGTGCCAGCATTGCTGTCTTCTTCTCCATGGATTAACAGCAGTGGCGATTGGATTTTCTCCGCATGGGTGAAGGGAGAAATATTGGTGTAAGTGTCTGGGGCTTGCCAGTAGTTACGCTGCTCACCTTGGAAGCCAAAGGGGGTGAGTGTGCGGTTGTAGGCACCACTGCGAGCAATGCCTGCGCAGAATAAATCGCTGTGAGCCAGCAGATTGGCTGTGGTAAAGGCACCATAGGAGTGACCACCAATGGCAATCCGCCCGGGGTCACTGACTCCCTCGGCAGTGAGATAGTCCACTGCGGCCTGGGCGCTGTCCACCAGTTGCTCAATGTAGGTGTCATTGGGTTCGACATCGGCCTCACCCACAATGGGCATGGAGGGGCCGAGGAGCACTGCATAGCCTTGGGTTAGCAGAAAGAGGACAGAGCTACGTTGGGGACGACTAAAGGTGTTTTCTGAAGTGGTGACTTGGCTCGCGGTGTCTCGGCTTTTGTGCTCTTCGGGGTAGGCCCATAGCAATGTTGGTAGAGGGCCATCCCGTTTAGGCTCATGGCCTGGGGGGAGGTAGAGCACGCCGGAAAGGGTGAGGCCATCGCTGCGTTGATAGCGTACGAGTTGCTTCTGCACCTTTGAATACCAAGGCAGCGGATCCTGGTTTTGTGTCAGTAACAGAGGGCTGTTGACGGTCGTGTTCTGGCTCCCGCCACTGCTGGGCTGGGTTCCGCTGGCAGATTCGTTGGGGGCAGATGAAGGGAGGGTAGATGAATGGAGCCAGTAGCGGGGAGGCTCCTCCTGGGATTGGCGTTGGGTCATAAAGCGCTGGGCATCGGGGTCAACCAAGCGAGTGACTCGTTCAAAGTAGGGGTCTTGGGCTTGCCAAAGGCGCTGGGTTTCTTGGGTCGTGAGGTTAAAGCGATCGAGGAAGGGAAAAATGCCTTCAGCGCTGGCCCCCCGTCCTTCGCGATAGATGCTGTCTCCCTCGGAATTGAGGAGTAGCGTTCTCCAGCCCCAGGGGCCCTTGGCGGTGATGGGTTGGCCGGGGTTGCTGTAAGCATCCTGGATATTGCGTTCTTCCAGGAGTTCGGCAGGGAGGTCTGGCTGGCTGGGGCGCAGGCGGAAGACGCGCAAGAGGCGCTGGTCGTACCAACCTTCGTAGCCCAGGGCAAGATCTTCGGTGCCCCAGACGATGCCGCGACAGCGGAACTCGGTTTTCCAGAGCGGTTGGGGGGCCTCTGTGAAGGGAGCTGCTAGCAGCGAGAGCTGATCTCGATAGTCCACGGCTTGGGCTGGGTCACCACCGTCTAAGGCCTCAATCCAATGGAGCATTGCGGCTTGATCGGCCCGCCAGCCAATGCTGCGGCGCCCCGGTCGCACTGCTTCGAAGGCAATGGGGATGGCATCGGCCAGGGGGAGGTCGGCGACGAGGTATTGCGATCGCCCATCCAAATCCAAGACCTCTGTTTTGACTGGAAACCGTTGTAGTGGCAAGTGATAGGAAAAGGGCCGTTGCACGATGCTGCGCAACAGCCATTGGCCATCTGGGGAAGGCTGGAGGCTCCGATGGATCGCAGGGGCCGTGATTGGGCGACAAGGCGAGTTCTCTTGGGATTGGGAATTGCTTGTTAGGAGTCCCTCCTGGGGGACATGGACCAGAACCGACGATAAGTAGTATTCGAACAGGGCTTCATCGTGGGGCGTTTCCAGCAGGTTGGTATAGGTGCGAGCTGGTGCCGTTCGACCATCGTTTTCTGCGATGCGGGGTCCCTGGGGGACGATCGCTTCCACTGGGGGATCACCCCAGTCAGGAGGGATCAGTTTGCAGATAAATCCTTCTCCATTGGGAAGCCAAGCGTAGGGGCGCCCGTAGGTTCCATTGAGTTTGGGGGGCGTGAGTTGCCGAGCCTTCCGGGTGGCCACATCCACAATCCAGAGTGCAATGCCCGGTTCGGTCGTGGCATCGCTGGAGGTCTCTGGGGAAGTCTCGCGAGCTGCTGTGGTACCGCAGTTGCCGCTGGGGCCCGTTTGCATCAGCGTAAAGGCCAGTTGAGAGCAGTCGTAGGACCAGGTGATATTGCGAATGATGGCCCCAGCTGGAAGCTGAATGGGAATGGCTGGGGTGTCAGCCGGGAGAGGCGTACCGTTAGCTTGGGGGAGCAGCGATCGCAGGGCCATGGCTCGATAACCCGATGCTCCGGCAGGTCCCCAAGTTTTGGGATTGATCTTGAGACCCGCTAGGGAGAGGACTGGCTCCGCTAATTCTGCAATGCTAGGCAGCTTGGGAGGGGTGAGTTCTAATAGCCAGCGATGGTCTGCTGAAATTGAGATTGCAGGGGATCGGTCTGTGGCTAGCATCTGAGCGATGGGATCGGGAGGCGTTTGCCATTGATCAGATTGCTGTTCAGGAGCCAGAGGGGACGACTCGGTTTGGCCCTGACCCATTTCAAATTCATTCAAGTTCATTACGAAGCGCTGGACCTAAAGAGATGGACGCATGAGTTGGGGAGCAGCCGATATCAAAGGCATGATGCCTAGATGCTGGATTTAGGACTGGTTAGCCGAGCCTTTTGAATTGGGTTTTCTAGACTCGCGAGGCCAAAGTTTAGAACGATCAGTGATTTTCCACTTCATCCTGCCCGCTGTTCTAATTATTTTGCGATACCCCCTGCTGTTCATGAGTGAAACGTCTCAGAAGTTCAGGAAATTGTCTCAATTGAGTCTTAATCAATGCCTGGATTGCTTTGGAGCTTGGGTCCCCGTATGTACTTTTTTAACTGGATTGAATGTGTAATTTTATACTTTTTGTTTTGAACGCGGTTACCTGCTTTTAGGGTTTAAATCTTCTGCTCGACTGCCTTTGTCCTATAGATATGGTCCCCTGTTTGTAAGCTGTTCAGGAGGACTGTGAATGCTGCTAGACCTGACTCTGAATGGTGGATTTTATGTTTGCAAGGGGCGCTGTAAGTTCGGTGAGAATTTTGGACATGAAACTTAAGCAGTCCTGCTTTGGGGAACGCAAAGTTCAAGCTACAATGATGGGTAGTTGAGTATATTTTTTGTCTCAACGGAAAAAGAAATCAGGGTTGTTCGTAGCATTCAATTTTGACTGAATGGGTTTAGGTCGGTGGTGTTGATAATCTTTTGCACTGCGATTTAGCCCAATAACTCAAGCTTGTATGTCCCGAAGTTGAAGTGGGCTTTGGATTTGAGTGATTCATCTTCAGCCTTCGTTGCCATCTGTTTCATGACTTTTGGGTTGCATCTGCATCCATCAGAACCGTTGAGCTTTAGAGGATTCCTGAGCTTTGAGCCCGAAGAAACGGTTCGCTGGATCATTGCTTGATCTCTTCGCATTCCCGGGTATTAAGTCCATCTCTCAATTTTCATTACCATTAGCCTCCTCCCATGAATCAATCTCAATGGCAAAAGCTTGACCCTGCTCAGCTGCCAGAATCTGCTGCGATTTACGCCGTGCTTTGGCGTCGTAAATGGCTCCACCTTGGCTCCTCTGATAATCTAAAGCAGACCCTCTCGGGTCAGCCTTGGCCTTACCGTATTGCTTTGAGTTTGAGCGATGCTGAGTTGCTTTGGATGAAGACGGATGATCCCCGTCGTCAAGAAGCAAAGCTTAAGCGGATGTTGCGTTGCCAATGGCAATGTTTAGGGGAAGGCTTAGCGGCTCCCGAAGTGCAGTCGGTGAGCAAAAAGAAGTCAAACAAGGCTGAGGTTTATCCCTCTTGCAATTGGCCTTCTGCCCATAACTTAGCTCCGGCGATTCCTATGGTGGCACGTCCTTTGGCTAACACGAGTCCGCTAACGGCATTGGTCTAGAACTGGCTCGCCGTTGAGCGATCCCAGCCTGTCCAAGCCAAGAATGCCTATTCAAAAGTGCCTATCCAAAGCATCAATGGGAGAACTGCTTTTCTGAGCGGTTGTCCTGTCTGTCCGATAAACCCTTAATGCAACCTCTCTCACTTGTTCCTTTCCTATTTTGAGGAAGGCTCGGAGGGGTTGCTTTGCCATTTGCTCATTCCATTGCCTTCTGGTCTGGATGGGGCTGGCTAAATAGGGCTATGAGCTCTGTTTGGTTTGGCCATCAAGGGTTAACAGAGGCCCGTAGAGTTCTGGGCGGCGATCGCGAAAGAAGCCCATGCCGGCTCGAAAGCGTCTTGCTGCGGCAAAGTCCAGTTCGCCATAGAGAATCGTTTCCTCATCACGCTTTGCGCTGGCAATCATTTCGCCAGTGTAGTCACAAATAAAAGAGTTGCCGTAAAACGTCATCTGTCCCTCGGGGCCGATACGGTTTGCAGCGGCTACATAGCAGCTATTGCTCACTGCATGCCCCACCATGGCCCGTCGCCATAGGGGCTGGGTGTCAATTTCCCCTGCTTCTGGGGGCTCACTGCCAATGGCGGTGGGATATAGCAGCAGCTCGGCACCTTTGAGGGCCATGCAGCGAGCTGCTTCGGGAAACCATTGGTCCCAGCAAACGCCTGCACCCAAGCAGCCATAGGCCGAGTTGTAGACCTGGAAGCCGCTGTCGCCTGGATTGAAGTAGTACTTTTCTTCGTAGCAGGGACCGTCGGGAATATGGGATTTGCGGTAGACCTGGGCGATCGCGCCGTCTGCTGCCACCATGGCTAGACTGTTGTAGTGAGCTTGGCCTGCCCGCTCAAAAAAACTCAGAGGCAGCACCAGATTGAGTTCCCCTGCCAGGGCCTGGAAGCGCGGTAGAAAAGGGTGGTGGTTGACCGGTAAGGCTAGATCAAAGGCGGCTTCAGTTTCCGTTTGGGGGAAATATTGCCCTGCGAATAGTTCGGGCAGCAACACCACCTGAGCCCCCTGGGCAGAGGCTTCTCGAACCATGGCCTCTGCTTTGTCGAGGTTGATTGATTCTTCAATGTCCATGGACATTTGAATCACAGCAAGATGCATGGGGAGTTCCGAGGGTGAGGGCCAGGATTTTTGGGAGGTCTATTGATGACAGGTTGAGAGCAGACGGGCTACCTCGAGCTGGGATTTCAGACCTAGCTTTAATGTAAACGTTTCAGTTCCGCTCAGGTGATGAGTCCCACGGGCTGTTGCTGGGTGGCGCAGTGGAAGCCCCCACCGCCATGGAATAGGCCTCGTGCGGGTAAGCCGATGACTTCGCGCTGGGGGAACTGCGATCGCAGAATTTCCAAGGCCTCGGTATCTTGAGCACAGTCAAAGGTGGGCACCAGTACTGCCCCATTGGCAATGTAGAAGTTGGCATAGGTGAGGGGCAAGCGCTCCCCATCAAACCAGAGCACCAAGTCGGGCTGGGGCAACGTGATCACTTCTAGCCCTTCTCCCTGGTGATCACGCCAGTCCTGGAGCGTTTGGAGATTCTCTTGCAGAGGGGCGTAATTGGCATCCTCGGGATTGGCGCAAAGGGTGGTCACCACACGACGACGACCCATGAACCGCGTAATCGTGTCCACATGGCCATCGGTGTGATCCCCTTCAAGACCTTCGTTGAGCCAAATGACGCTTTCTAAGCCGAGATAATGATGTAGGTATTGCTCTAGGTCTGTTTTGCTTAAGTTCGGGTTGCGATTGGGGGAGAGCAGGCATTGGCGGGTGGTAATGGCTAATCCCTCGCCATTGACTTCGATCGCTCCGCCTTCAAAGACAATGCCAGGTTCGTGAATTGCTGCTGGGGAGAACTTGAGTCTGGCCAGCATCTGCCCGGCAATTTGGTTATCCAGCTGGGAGGGAAAGCGATCGCCCCAGCCATTAAACTCCCAACTAATAGCCTGGAGCTGTTCGTCCCGATGAACAAAAATAGGGCCGCTATCTCGCAACCAGATATCCCGCTGGGGGATGTGATGGAGCTGAATCCGGCCGGATGTAATGGCATGAGCCAGATACTGGCGAACATCCGCTTCAGCTTCAGCATCATGGACGAGTAATTGAACGAACTCCCAATGGGATAACGCTTCTAAAAAGCTCGCAAAATCCTGCTTGGCATTGGCCAGAACTCCCCCCCAATAGTCATCATCCCTAGGCCAGGCTGTCCAGGTGGTGGCATGTTCTTCCCACTCCGCAGGCATGTGGAAGCCCTGTTGGTAAGGAGGTTGGCGTAACATTGGCAATCTGAAAATGTGATCCCAAAGCTTGGGTCGCGTAGCGGGCTGTGCAGGTCAGTCTGGGCAGCACAGCTCTTCCCATTAAAGAATGAGCTGAGGACAATTCGCTACTGTCAATCTCTTTCGAGAGCTTTCTGCCCGACGTTAGCCCGCCAGCGCTTTGGAAGCAACAGCTTGGGATTACCAAGGCAGTTCGCTGCCATCCCAGGAGAAGAACTTTCCACTATCCCCCGGTCCCACCTTGGCAAGCACTGCCAATAGCTGGGTGACAGTGCGCTCGACGGAAAAGAGTTTGCCTGGCGGTACATTGCGTTGGAAGGGCTCGGAGAGTTGGGTGTCTGTTGTGCCGGGATGGAGCAGGATGACCTTGGTCTTGGGACAACGTCGCTCGTATTCCAGGGCCGTTGTTTTCATCAGCATGTTCAAGGCTGCCTTGGAGGCCCGATAGCCATACCAGCCCCCCAGCCGATTATCACCAATGCTGCCGACTTTGGCGGAGACTGCTGCAAAAAGGCTGGCCTCGCTGTGGCGCAGTAGTCCCATGAGATGCTTGGCCAACAAGCCTGCGCCGATCGCATTGACTTGGAAGTAGCGGGTGAGTTGTTCGCTATTGAGGGAGCGCAGGCTCTTTTCTGGCTGGAACTCGCCGTCGTGGAGCAGACCAGCGCAGTACAACGCGAGATGGAGTTGCCCTGTTTCAGTTTTGATATGGGTTACGGCAGCGGCGATTTGTGTCTCGTCAGTAACATCCATGCGCAGCAGGACCAGGCGACTGCCGGGTAAATCACCTGAAGCTTCGCCTTGCCACTGGGAGAGGGCTAGGAGTTCTGTGGCTGAACTGGCTTCGCGGTAGGTTGCGTAGACCTTGGCGAAACGAGGATCCTCTAATAATTGTTTGACAAATTCTAGACCGATGCCACGGCTTGCACCCACCACCAACGCTGTTGCCTGGGCAACCTCTGGCAAAATTGCCATAATTCTCTCAAGTCATGGAACTGAGAGACTATTTTAAGGGCTTGCTCTGGAATTTTCTGCTGATCCTGATTTCTGGTCGGTGCGATCGCGGGGTCAGAGGCAATCACCTCGCATTTGAGGATTGTGGGTGCTGTCTTTCAGTAAAAACTGACGATTAACCCGCTCCAACTTGCCGCTGGTCTCAAGCTGGCGCAACATGCGCGTGATTGTCACACGAGTTGAACCGACTAAGTCTGCCAGTTCTTGGTGGGTGAGGGTGATGCCAGTGAGCCGGCCACCGCTTTTGGAAGTCCCGAAGCGCTTCGCTAACCACCAGAGCGCATCCAATAGGCGATTTTCCACGCACCGACAGCGGAAGAGACTCAACAGCTCCTGGGATTGTTGGGCTTGATCCCAGAGAAACTCATAGGGGTAGCCATGGGCCAGCGTATGGACCTTAACCTGGACGGTACTCATACAAAGAATTTCATAGGGGGTAATGTGCCCCAGGGGAAGACCTACAAAATCACCGGGTCCCCAGATACCTTGGGTGAGGACACAGCCTTGTTCGTCCCAGGTGAGGGCTTTGACAAAGCCTTGTTCAATTTCCCACAGTTCCCCCTGTTGGATGACGCAGGGATCCTTGCGACGGAGATATTTTGAGGCTCCTATTTTATTGGAAGTAACAGGTTTCTTTGAGGGAACAGGGGGCTCGGTTGCGGGGAGACTTCTGGGTTTGGTAATGGGGATGGTGTTGGCGAGGGGAGGAGCTATCGCGAGTGGAGGGGAGCGATCGCTCCGTTCCGTGGGTTGTAAATCATAGAGATCATCCATGCCACCATTGTCGTTAGAGACCAGCTGCATCCCTGGGTCATCAAATAAGGTCATTTTGTGTTCTTAATCCAAAATTTAAGAGGTTGTAGGCGCTAATCGTTCGTGGAGCTTGCCTTCCTTGGGCTCAGTCCAAGCTATGGCTTTGCCAAAAGCGGTGAATTTGCCGAGCTAGGGCATCTCCATGGGTGTAATGAAAGAAATGTCCGCCATCGGTACAGAGATGCTGGCGATCGCCGGGCTTGAGCCAGCGGGACCAATCCCGTAATGCACTGGGATGCACAACCGAATCATCTTCTGCGCCACAGACCATCAGCGGCACCTCTACACCACCCTGGGGTAAGGATTCGAGATGACAGGCAGAATGGAGGAGTGGGGCTTTCTCCAAATCTTGGCGCAGCGCTTTGACAAGCTGAGCCGGGTGATAGGGGCGTTGGCGAAAGAGACTGCCCGCCAGTTGTGCCAACACCCGCGTTTGGGAGCAGGGAATCATATGGCGCTGCACATAATAGTGGGCATGCCAGGTTACGGCCGGTTGCTCGGCAACTGCGAATAGGCTAAGAGACTTGACCCGCTCGGGATGGCGACGGGCATAGAGCAGTGCTACTGCACCTCCCGTGCCATGACCCAGTAGATGTAGCGGTTCCAATTGATCTGTGAGATAGGTGTCGAGCAAGTTGACGGCGACCTCTATTTCACAGGCCTCATCTGCCTCCTGGACATATTGCCATTTCGCTAGGGTGAGGCGGCGGGCCAGGGCTCGCTGCAGTGGTTGGTCAAAAATCCCCAAACTTGGACTGACGGTAATCCAGAGTGCATCCACCTTGCGGGTTGAGATGGCTGAATTTTGGTAGTTGAGTTGTTGAGGCAATAACATGA
>CALLPZ010000084.1 GCA_938015405.1 uncultured Pseudanabaenaceae cyanobacterium | reverse complement strand
GGTCTGTAATCATCTCCCGCTGAGCAGGGCTATCTTCAACCACCAAGACTGTACTCATTGTGGACCTTTGAGATTTTCCCGTTTGGAGAGTAGCTAACATTTGCGGGAAGGCAGGTTAGAAACAACTGGCGCTGCACCAATTACAAGCTCTAGCAGCGCTAAAGCGTGGAAACGACAATACTGTCGCTAGAGCCGCCAATGGTAGAAATCTCTCCAATTGACCTAACGTGCTGAAAGCCCCACAGGGGGAGCATCAGAGCGTTAATTTGTGGAGGTAAATTTGGCTTCACCGTTATCATGCCCCAATTTGCCTTGTAAAGCATCAGACCGCCAGACCTCAGAGAATACCGGTCTAGGGCTGGGAACAGGTCTAATATACTTCTCCAGAAGCATAAGCAGCTCATCGCTGTCTAATGGCTTCGCTAAATAATCCGTTGCTCCGGCAATTTTGGCACGGGTGCGGTGGAGAAAGTCCTGTGATTCCGTACTTAGGATGATAGGGAGTTGGCGGAATTGCGGTACTTGTCGCCACATACTGCATAATTCATCGCCGTTGAGTTCGGGCATATCTAGGGCCAAAATGACGAGATCGGGGGCGAGCTCAAACAAGCTGGGAAGGGCTTTGAGGGTGTGTTGAAAGGTTTTAACTTGGTAGCCCGCTTGGGCGATCGCTGTTTCTATTTTTGTTAAGTCATTGGGATTTGCATCAATGCAGACGATCCTGGGGGCTTCTTGTTGAGGAGCATCTGCTTGGGATGATGTCGAGGCGGTGGGTCTAGTCTCCAGAAACTCCTGGCTGCTCTGTAGGCGAATAAATTTAGCCTGGATGTAGGGATAGATTGCTCGGGCTACCGGCGCCGGATGACGATTCAGACGTCGGGCCAATTGCAAGATCGAGGTTTGCCCATCAGCCCAGCGATCTAAGGCGGCAAAAGCCTGGCTGGGGAAACGGGCCTGGACAGCCTCCCGATCTAGCAGGAGTGGACATTGAGTAGGAGAAGTAATTACGGGGTACAGCTGTTGCCACTGCTGTAGGCGCTGTTCGAGGCGACGCAGCAATGTGCCAATGGGTAGCGTCGTGAAGTGAGGCGATAGCTGGGTGCCCTGCTCAAAGCGGAAGCTGCCCTGGCGTAGGTTGGCGAGTTCGAATAGGGTCTCTTCGCTCAACTGACGCACGATGGCACAGCCCTGGTCAGGACGAATCTGCTGTTGTTCCAGCAGGAGCCAAAGGATTTCGTACTCTGGAGAATGCTGCTCTGTGGAGAATTGGGCCACCATCGCAGGCTCAGGGAAGTCCACCGTAAGGCGCTGCAAACTGTCCTGGAGCCGGTTGATGCGATCGCCGATGCGGCTGCCATGGACCAACTGCCCCTGAATAAAGGTGAGTAGCCAGGTCTGCTCTTGGGGGAGCCCTGCTGGACGAGTTTGCCAGGGGGATAGGCCATGGGCATCGATCCAGAGCTCGCCAGTGCGCTGTCCGACTTCAATGAGCCGCAGAAGACTGGAGAGATCAATTTCGTGCAGTTGTCCTTGCATGGCAACGGGGAGAGAGGGCGCGGAAGGTGAGTAGATGCAGCGCTGACTGGAAGGAGCTAAAGGTTAAGAGGCACTGTGATGATGCCTTGCTCGGGCCGGAGAATTGGGAAGTGGGAGAGGACATGGATGGGACTTAGCTTCGTGATGGCCTAAGGGGCTGGGCCGGCAGTCTCCATAAAGGTTAGATAGGTTATGAACTTTCTGTTCCGTGGACATCCGCTACGGGAGAAATCCCGGAATAGCAATGGATCACTAGATATTTTTTGGGCGAAGACTAATATAATTTCGCTATCCTGCAACTGACTATAAAAATATCTCTCTCCGTAGCGATGTTGTCTAAGGCAACTTGGACTTGTGTGAACCTTGTGGGAGAGAGTTGGAACGATCTGATCGTTTTTCCATCTTAGTCAATTGAGTTCTCTCGCATCTGTCATGGTTGATCGAGAAGCTCTCAAGGCTGACTTCGCAGCGTTGTCCTGGTTCTAGCTTTAGCTGGAATTGTTCTGGGTAAGCTCATTTGATTCGCTGCTGGGTATTCAATTCTTTTATCGGAGTTGGGTCGTTCGGTTCTGGCTCCACCAGGGAACCTTTAGAGGGAGTGCGTCAGAAGTCTTAGGAATTTCTGTTTTTTAGGGTTTAACCCTGAAAAGTCTCCCGCTGGACTGTCTATTAGTTCATTTAGATCACGTTTGAGAGGATATTGGCGTGCAGTATCTGGCAGAAGTAGAGAAAAAGAGCGGTGGTCTGCTGGGCGGTGGTAAAACTGCGCTGCGGCTGTTGGCCTGCCAAAAAAATGTTGAAGAGGGCTGGAAGCCACTCTCCGGCGATGGCAATGTTGTGTACACCGATAAGATTGGCGATCGCGGGGCCGGTGCCCTGGTGATGGCTGAGCTGAGCGGCAATGATGTTCGCCGTGTTCAGAGTGCGACCCGTGACATCCTGAATATCTTTAAAACTCACTCTGCTCTCCAGGGGAAGCTAAAGGAGAAAGACGACGATATTGAGCAGTGGAAGGAATCCCTGACCTATCAGTCTCAGATGCTCCAGCAGCGTGAGGCTGAACTGCAACAGCGTGAAGAGCAAGTTCATGGCATGGACGAAGAGCTGGTCAAGCTGGACCAGCAGCGTGAAGAAGTCAATGCCATGCGTGAAGAGGCTCAGCGTCTTCGCTCTGAGATGGAGACGAAGGAGCAGGAGCTTGAGGCTACGGCTGCCAGTCTTCAAGGCCAGTCCGGTGGGGGCAGCCTAGATCCAGAGCAAGTTGCTGCTTTGGAGTCCCAGGTCAGTAGCTTAGCCGCATCTGTGGTGGCAGCAGATAGCCTCCAGGGCCGAGTCCAGCAAATGGTGGACCATCTCAATGCTCAGCAGCCTAAGTTGGATGAGTACTGGAATTTAGCTGAGTCCGAAGGTGGTGGTGGCGATAACAGCGATTCTTTGGAGCAATTTGCGTCGCTGCGAGGACATTGGCAGAGCTGGAATGAGGGGCAAACAGCGATCGCCAAGATGCAGGCAGAAGTCGAAGGCCTGCGTCGTGACCTGGACTCTAAACAGCAGTACAGCGAAACCCTTCAGCGCCAAATCAAGGCACAGTCACTGCTCGAAAAGCAGATTACTCACCTAGCGGGGGGTATCGATCCCGATATTGCCAAGCAGATTGATTATGAAGCGTTAGAAGGGATGGACCTCGGTACGTTGGAGTCTAAGGTCAGCGACTTGAAGAAGGACTACGACCGCACCTTCAACTTCGTCAATGATCAGGAAGAAGAGCTGCGACTCCAACTCCAGGCCATTGAAGAGTTGAAGACCAAGATGGCTGAGGCCAGTGAGTTTGATCGCTTGACCCTAACCACTGAGCTTGCCGATGAGCAGGATAGCTATCGCATCCTGGATTCATCGATGGTCGACCAGCGTCGCACGCTCCATGAACGTAAGACGATTCTGGAGCAGCACCAAACCATCCTCTCCCGTCGCCAGGGCAATTCAGGGACTGGAGACGAAGACAACGGTTCGCCGGATATGGCGCCTGTGCTAGCTCAGCTAGAAGCTGATGCGGCTCAACAAAAGCAGCTGCTAGATCGGGTCAATGGTGAGATTCAAAGCCTAGAGTCTCAAATCCGCGACTTGGAAGGCCAGGTTGAGGCCAAGGCTTCTGAACAGAATGCGGTCAAGGAAGAGTTGGATCGTTTTGATTCTTCTTTCCAGGCTGGCTTGAGTTCTTCCGGTGGTGGAGGTGGCGATGCATACCGTGCTGTTCT
>CALLPZ010000083.1 GCA_938015405.1 uncultured Pseudanabaenaceae cyanobacterium | reverse complement strand
CTCGCCTGGGAGGAGAATTGAATGTAGGAGATTGGGCGACCTCCTGTGCAGCACACAGTCCTCGGACCTAGATCACAGTGAGTGTCAAGCCTTGCTGTCAAGCCTTAACGCTGGTGATTAACCATTCAATCGCTGGCTTTGCCGCGTCTCCAAATTTAATGGCAACTCCACCGTAAACCGGGTTGCTCCACCGCCACTCTCAGCCCGAATATCTCCACCTAAATGCTGACTCAACTTCTTCACGAGGGCGAGTCCAAGGCCCGTCCCCCCTTGCTTCCAAGGATCATTACTGGGCACTCGATAGAACTTGTCAAAAATCCGCGCCACTTCCGAATCCGGAATCTCCACGCCACTATTCACGACTGCCAGTTCCATCTTCTCGCCCAAATGGGTCGCCTGGATGCAAATTTCACAGCCCGACGGTGTGTACTTGCAAGCGTTATTCAACAGTTCCGCAACGATGCGTTCCAAGCCTGGAATGTTGGTCGTCAAACTAGGCAAGCCTTCGGGGACTTTCAGCCGCAGCGTCTGCTGACGGTCGTTGGCCCGCTCATTGAAAATATTGATCAACGATGGCAGCCAATCTTTCAGGTTGATCGCCTTCAGATCTAATGGCTGACCGTCCGCATCCAATCGCTGCAGGTCTAGCAAATCATTAATCAGCTGGCTTTCCCGCTCACATTCCTTACGTAGGATGTCGATGTAGTGAGTCACCTTGTTGTCGAACAAATCAATCTGGGGCTGATGTTCCTGGATTTGACCTTCTCGACGCTTCAATGCCACATCCAGCATCAAAATCCCCATTTTCATATTGGTCATGGGGGTGCGCAGCTCATGGGAGACCGTGCTCAAGAACTCATCCTTGAGGCGGTTGATCTTCTCTAGCTCAGCGACCTGGGCCTGGGCAGCTTGGTAGAGACGGGCTTGGCGGAGAGCGATCGCGCATTGGTTTGCAGCCTGTTGCACAAGGCGAATTTCGCGATCGCTAAAGGCATAGCCCTCATGGTTGACCATCCACAGGTCACCCAATACGCCTTCATTATCAAAAATGGGGCAAGCCAGCATCGATACCCGACCCCGCACCGGGTTGGGGGTAATCGAACAAAACTGGAATTGCTGGGCTTGGAGGAGCTGGTTATAGATCTCTGGGTAATTGGCCATCTTGGCCACGCGACCCTGGGAAGTCGGTAGCGTCGTCACATACTCGTAGTAAATCGTCGAGGTCTGACGCTCCAGGTCATAGAGCGCTGCATTGCAGGCCCCCATTCCCATCACCAAGGCCAGCTCCTGCACCGCTTTTTGCAGAATTTGGTTCTCATCCAAGCTATCCCGCACCTTGTCGGTGATGCGCTTGAGCATGGCTTCCCAGTCCAGGGCTTTTTGCAATTGGGTCGTGCGCTCTTGCACCTGAGTTTCCAAGTCCGCATTCAGGAGTGCGACTTGCTCCCGTAGCTCATTCTGCTGTAGGGCAAGGGTCATCTGCATCACCACTTTTTTCAGCAGCTCAATATCGCTGAGGTGCCACTGGCGCGGCGTGGTGCATCGATGCAAGACCAGCAAGCCCCAGAAGCGTTCCTCTAGGAAAATGGGGACGATGATCTGGGATTTGACGTTGAGCGCCCGCAAGAGTCGTTGCTCTGCAGGGGTCACGTCATCCTGCTCGACATCTGCAACAGGATAGTAGGAGCTTTCCCGCCAATCCAGGTGACTGTTGATGACCCAGGTTGTGCGGGCTGCATCTTCAGGTTTTAAAGCCCAATCGGATGTTGTGGCTTGGGCAATGAGGTCGGTGGTGGTCCAGTTCTCAAGGCGATAGAGCAATGCTCTGTCTACGCCAAAGAGGGGCAGAATCCCCTCAACGGTGGTCTGGAAGGTGACCTGGAGATCTTCTTTTTGTTGAATGCGCTTAGCGGTAGCCGTGAGTAGGCTTTCTCGAGCGGCATATTGCTGTTGTTGATGAACCCAGCGGTGGTCACTACTACCGCCTCTCAGGTAGATGGTGAGACCATCAACGGTGGGCTCCAACTGGACCCAGAGGGATTCATGTTCATAGAGGGTTTCGCATTCAAACCCCAGGGGAAGCTGCTCCTTCAAGGAGCGCTGACAGCCCGCATAGAATTCACTCTGCTCCGCTTGGAGTCGGGGTAGAGCAGTCCACAGATTTTGCCCCATCAATTCCTGGGCATCTTGCCCGAGGTAAGCAGCGGCTCGACTATTGATATAAGTGAGCTCACAATCTGTGGTCAGCAGAATGAGTCCCTCACCAAGCTTGTCGAGGGCGCTATGGAGCATTGATTGGGGCAGAACCTGAAGGGAAGGGGATTTCACGGGGAAAGAACTTCCAAAAATTAAAGAGAGCTGTCTCAACCGATCCCCAAGAACAGGCTTGGGAGCAAATACAGGGGGTGAATTGTTGAATCATGATGTACCTACCACTGTAGCCCAGCATTCTAAATGACTAGATTGGCAAGGGCTTTAGGGCTGATACCCGAGATTCCACGACCTGGCAGAGTCGCTCTGTCTGTAAAGACAGTGGATTCAACATTATCCAATATAACCAATGTAATATCTAAGACTCCCCTTTGCCATCCCTACGGAAGTAAAAACTCGGTGAAGTGTAAGCCGTACCCGTTGCTCCGTGCCTAGCTCTAGATCGTTTGGACTACTTTTGTCTGCGTAGGTTCTGTATGGGAGCTGTCAATTTGTGACTCAGGTCATGCACGTGTTGTGAGCCGACTCGGTTCTTGGCAAAAGGTTATTTGGACCCATTATTTTTGCTTTAGCGACCTGATGGGGCAGCTGGTGGGGTCTATCTTGCTGTGCTGATCTCGGAGCCAGATGCGGATGCCTTGACCGATTGGACCAGGCCGAGCATTGCGAGGTGGGGCCAATACTTGGTCTTCTGCGGGGTAAGGCGTGAGTTGCGATCGCAGGCTTATCATCCGCCAAGGTGAGACATCTGCAGCGGGATTGCGAGCCAGGATGAGCCAATGCTGTTGCTGTTGCTCAATCGTTGGGGATGTCTTGAGGGAGTCTGATCGGGCAGGGCGGCGCTGTAAGTATTGACGCTCTAGGGTGGTGAAGGCGATCTGGTAAATCTCCTCTGAGGATCCCTTTCCTGGGCGGGAGGTTTGAGCGGAGTCTGAGGGCAGATGGGAGGAATTGGCTGAGTTGGAGAACTCATCCATGGATATTGGGGCGATGACAGCTTGCCCAGCAACGATGAGGTAGAGCGGTGTTTTGTCACCAAGCTGGCTAGCGCGTTGGATGGCGCGATTGCTGTAGCTGGGTAGGTCCAAGATGAGCTGGGCCACCACAGATTCAATGTCTGTCGGGCAAGTGGAATTGGATGCTAGGACAAGCTGGGTGGTTGCAACGCCTTTGCTTCTTGTCTGAGCGTCCCTTTGGTTTTCTCCAGGTTTGATTGACCGGACAGGTGAGCTCTGGGGCGCGATCGCGGACTGTGCAGCCCCAGACGAAGCGGTGAAGCCATGCAGCAGAGCCATGCCCATCGCGATTGGCACCGTTACTGCTGTCGCCATCCATCCTCGATGCCCTTGCTGCCGTCTCATGCCGCGCCAATCTCATCGCAAATGCGTCCAAAGGCCGCTGCGGGGTCTTCAGCTTGGGTAATGGGCCGCCCAATTACTAAATAATTGGCTCCTGCTTTGATGGCAGCGCTAGGCGTCATCACCCTTTGCTGGTCACCCTTGGCCGCCCAAGTGGGTCGTACACCGGGGCAGACCAAAATCAGGTCATCGCACACCTGACGAATGCCTTCAATTTCTAAGGGAGAACAGACACAACCGCCAATGCCACTGTCCTGAGCCATCAGGGCCATTTGTTGAACATAGTCCAGCATTTCCAAGGGCACCTTGAGTTCAAAAGCAAGGCTGCGGGTACTGATGCTGGTGAGCACTGTGACAGCAAGCAATATCGGTGCTGCTACCCCTGCTGCCTTGGCCCCTTCCTCAGCTGCGGCTTGGGAGGCTTCCAGGGCAGTTTTGGCGGCAGGGGCATGGACGGTGAGCAGATCCACGCCGTAGCGTGAGGCCGCACGGCAAGCCCCTGCCATGGTGTTGGGGATGTCGTGGAACTTGAGATCCAGAAAGATTTTTTTGTTCCGTGCTTTTAGCTCTTGGAGAACCTCCGGCCCTGCACTCACGAATAGCTCAAGGCCCACTTTCCAGAATTGGACTTCCGGGATGCGGTCTAGGAGGGCGATCGCATCTGCTGCACTGGGGACATCCAGGGGGACGATGATGCGATCGGCGGGAGCAAGAGACATAGAAAACACTCGACTCAATTTCTAACAACGCAGCAATATCGGAAATGCGTCTGTAAGGGCAGGGTTAGCAGCTAATTCCAGGACCTTCCGCCAAGCCTCGGTCAAAACCCGCCCCTGCCCTAGCTTTACCAACAGCGATCGCCCTAAAGCACCAACCGCACAAAGCGCTTCTTGCCGACCTGCAAGACCTTGCCCGCTAGGGCTTCAGCGGAATCGAACATCTCGTCAGGATTCGCAACCTTCTCCCCATCAAGCTTTACGGCTCCGCCCTTGACCTGGCGCTTAGCGTCGGACGTGGAGGCACAGAGGCCAGACTTACCCACGATATAGAAGAACTTGGCAGGGAAATTCAGGTCCGCCATGGAGAACTCAGGCACAGCTTCGGCTTGCTTGGCATCGCCTTTGACTAGCTCCAGAGAGGCTTTTTGAGCTTCTTCGGCAGCGGCCTCGCCGTGGTACTGGGTGACGACATCTAGGGCCAAGAGCTTTTGGCGATCGCGGGGATTCTCCGGTAGATCAGCTAAGTCCAGCTTGGTTAGCTGGGTGAAGTAATCCTCAATCAGGGCGTCGGGCACCTTCTCCAGCTGGGAGTACATCGCCAAGGGCTTTTCACCCAAGCCAACATAGTTATTTAAAGACTTAGACATCTTCTGCTGACCATCGGTGCCCAGCAAGATGGGCAGCAGTAGGCCAAACTGCGGCGGGCTGCCATCCTTACGACCAAAGTGGCGCTGCAGGTCCCGACCCACTGCGATATTGAATTTCTGGTCCGTACCGCCCAACTCCACATCCGCTTCAACCGCCACCGAGTCATAGCCCTGCATTAAGGGGTAGAGGAACTCATGGAGGAAGATGGGGCTTTCCTGCTTGTAGCGCTTGTCAAAGCCTTCCTTGGCCAGCATTTGCCCCACGGTCATGGTGGCCAGCAGTTCCAAGATCTTATTGAGGTCGAGATCTGAGAGCCATTCGGAGTTGTAGCGAATCTCCAGCTTGTCTTCAGAGAAGTCGAGGATGGGCCTGATCTGGTCTAGATAGGTCTCGGCGTTGCGTTTGACGTCTGCTTCCGTTAACTGCTTGCGAACCTCGGATTTGCCAGTGGGGTCGCCGATGCGGGCGGTGAAGTCACCAATGATCAGGACTGCCTTGTGCCCGGCATCCTGGAAGGCCCGCAGCTTCCGCATGGCAATGCTGTGACCAATATGGATGTCGGCCCCAGTGGGGTCAATGCCGAGCTTGATGCGCAGGGGGCGATCGCTGCTAGCCAGACGAGCGACCAGGTTTTCACTGGGGTCACTAGAATCGGGCTGGCTTGGAAAGATTTCGTTTGTACCGCGGCTGAGCCAAGAAGGAGTGTCCGTCACTTTCTGGGGGAGGAATGGAGGAATTGGGCAGGTTGGATGTCGCGGAATCGCGGCCCGCCCATTATAGTGGCAAGATTAATCAGAAAAGCTCCAGGTATTTTGTGCCTGGTGCTCTTGGCTACTGGTTTAACGGCAACTGCTCAACTTGATCGAACTATTTGGTTGGATTGGGAGTCTAGTTTGCTGAGCCGTCTTCTCATCAAACCATTCGTTTCACCGGAACTGCGCTGTGTCCTCTAAAACTGTGGGAACGTCTCGCCCTCGCCCGAAACCCCAACCCCCGTCTTCTCCCCTTTGGACTGCTGTTGATGTCCTGGGGAAAATGACTGGTGGTGCGTTTTTGGGTGCTCTGGTGATTTCCAGCTCGCTTGTGGCCGGTAGTTTGGTTGGCTTGGCAACCAGTTTTCGCAACTTGCCAGATGTGAGGGGCATGAAGGGGTATGTGCCCACAGAGACGTCCTACATCTACGACATGAAGGGGGGCCTGCTCTCCAGCATCCATGACGAGGCTAACCGTCGTGTGATGCCGATCAATCGCATCTCGCCTCACCTCAAGCGAGCAGTGATTGCCATGGAGGACAGCCACTTCTATGAGCACAACGGGATTAACCCCACCAGTATTGGCCGTGCCTTTTTGGCAAACTTTAGCAGTGGTGGCGTGGTTGAAGGGGGCTCCACCCTGACCATGCAGCTGATTAAAAACCTCTTCCTCACCCCGGAGCGAGCCATTAGTCGTAAGGCCGCTGAGGCGGTGTTGGCGATTCGTCTAGAGCAGGTATTGGATAAGGAAGAGCTGTTTGAGCTGTACCTGAATCAGGTCTACTGGGGCCACAACACCTACGGTGCTGAGACTGCTGCCCAGAGTTATTTCAATAAGTCTGCCGAGGACTTGACCCTGGCAGAAGCTGCCATGATGGCGGGCTTTATTCAGGCTCCCGAGTCCTATAGCCCCTTCGATGGCAACTACAATGTTTCTGAAGAGGGTTACAAGCTGGCTAAGGAACGCCAGGCAACGGTCCTCGGACGGATGCGGGTTCTGGGATGGATTAGCCCAGCCGAGGAAAAGGAAGCGAAGGCCCAGCCCATTCGTTTGGGTAAGGTGACGTCCTTTAGCGTGAGCAAGATGCCCTACGTCACCGAAGCGGTGGTGCAGGAGTTAACAGATCGCTTTGGTCGGGATGCCGTGCTCAAGGGCGGTATGCGCGTGCAAACCACCATCGATACTAAGCTTCAGCGCACCGCTGAGGACACAGTCAAGTATTGGGGAGAACGTAACTACTACAACGTAGGTGCCGACCAAATGGCCCTGGTGGCAGTGGATCCCCGGACTCACTACGTTAAAGCCATGGTGGGTGGTGTGGACTATGAAGATAACCAGTTCAACCGTGCCATTAATGCCGTGCGTCAGCCGGGCTCTTCCTTTAAGCCTTTTGTTTTCTATTTGGCCATGGCCAACAAGAAGTACACCCCCAACACGCCCATTTCGGATACGAGGGTGAGTTATCCCGATGGGGATGCTTGGTATACGCCGCGTAACTATGACAACACCTTCGCGGGCTCTATGAGCTTGCGCAATGCTTTGGCCTTTTCCCGCAATATTCCGGCGGTGCGCCTGGGACAAGAGGTGGGTTTGGACAAGGTCGTAGAGCTGTGCCGCATTTTGGGCATTGAGAGTCCCATGGAGCCGGTGATTTCTTTGCCATTGGGCTCTACGGGCATTACGCCTTTGGAGATGGCTGGGGCCTATGCCACCTTTGCCAATGGTGGCTGGCAATCTCCCACGACCTTTATTGCCCAGGTGACGGATAGCCGAGGGCGAATCATTCTGGACAACACGCCGAAGCCTCAGTTAGTTCTGGATCCTAAAGCGGTGTCCAACCTGACAAGCATGATGCAGAGCGTGATCCAGAGTGGTACTGCGAAGAAAGCCCAGATTGGGCGTCCGGCTGCGGGTAAGACGGGAACGACCACTTCTGAGCGGGATGTTTGGTTTGTGGGCTATGTGCCCCAGATGTCCGTGTCGGTGTGGGTGGGGAATGACAATTACACACCTTTGGGCCGAGGAGCAGGCGGTGGTTCGACTGCGGCTCCAGTATGGGCTGATTTTATGCGACGGGCGTTGAAGGATACGGCTGTGGAACAGTTTCCTAAGCCCTAAGCGTGGGCTTCTTGCACAGCAAGGGGGGGTGAGTCGGAAGGCGGGTGGAGTTTGCTGACTCTTTGCTGCCTCAACCTGGCCTCGTGGAGCCTTCTGCCTGTAGAAGATATTTGGGGCGATTAACGGTTGAGCCCTTGGAGGAGAGCCTGAAGGTCTGCGCCTTTACCGCCACCGCCGCCATGGATGTCGTCCAGGCTGGGGGCACGGAATTCGATGGGGCAACTAACGGCGATGAAGTGGTTCGCCTGGGAGTTGCTGACGGCTTTTAGGCCGATGGAGAGGGAGAGAACGATCGCACAAGCTTTCTCGCCTTCTGGGGTTATATCGACTTTGCTCATCAGGGCAAAGGGTTCTAGTAGGGGGAGGGGGCGATCGCCAGTCCAGACCGTGAGGTTTTCGCGGAACTGTTGCTGGGGCGGCACCATGCTGATGTTTTGCGAGAGGCCTTCGTTGGGAGAAATGCGTGCTAGGGAGCGGCTTTGGCTGCGCAGGTCTGTGAGGGTGCTTTCGCTCCAGTTGATATAGACGGCGTAGGTTGTGGTGCGATTTTCGATCGAAACGTTGAGGCGATCGAGGCGATCGCCTTCGGTCAGGATGGGGCCGCCCAGGTTGATCTTGATGCGCGTGCTGAGATTCAGAGGGTCGAGCTGACGCTCCAGTTCTTCGCTGAGGATCTCCTGGCGAGGGAATACCAGCACTTTGCCCGCCCTGGCTTCTTCACGGCGGGAGACACGGTCATCAAGGACCGATTGACGGGCCCGATAGAGGACGTAGACCATGAGGGTGATGTAGACGATCAGGATGAGAAAGTCGAAGGAGGCCATAGCGGCGATCGCCTTAGATGCTGTAGGTCTACGGTTAGGGCAAAGCGGGCGCTTTGGATCAAGCGTCGGCGTTGGCCTTTAATAACATGCGCTGCAATTCTAGTCCATGGGGATATGAATATATCCTGGGCTATGTCCTGCGGTGACATGCTCTGGCAGGGTGAGTCTTAATGATGACAGGTCAGGATTGAGGTATCTCAGTTCGCGAGAATTTGAGCGGATGGGGTTGGCGCTGCTCGGTCACGTTTCTAGGAGCTTGGGTCTGCTGTGATGGGGAAAGGCTGGGTGGACCTGGGTAAATGGCGTCAGATGCTGTTGTTCTCTGCCTTGGGAGGGTTGGGGATGGCGCTGGCCATGCCGCCCTATGGCTGGTGGTTGCTGGCTTGGGTGGCGTTGGTGCCGTTGTGGCGTTGGACGATTGCGGCTCCGGAGCTGGGCTGG
>CALLPZ010000082.1 GCA_938015405.1 uncultured Pseudanabaenaceae cyanobacterium | reverse complement strand
GGTGAATGGAAGGGGATGGCGATGGGGGATGACTGAGACATTAGAGGCCTAGACTGGAGGAATGAGAAATTAAGGTGTTGTCTGTCATGCACCTGGTTCTTGCTTTTGCAGTTGGTCGCTGATGGAATTGTCAGCTGTCCTGGGCTGCCTCGCTGAGATACATCCTTGCCCATGGAAACTCCCATTGCCCTCTCCCAGGAGGCTGCTGTCGCGCTGCTGCAACGTCTAGATGGCCTGTTGCTGTACCGTTCCGTTCCCCAAGACCCTGTTTTTGTCGCTTGGCGAGAGTTGCTGCAAGCGGGCTGTGGTGTACCCACCGTGGAAGATGTCCCAGGAGAAACTGTGGATGCGGTGGGTTCCGTACTACGAGCCTATGGAGCTTGGTTTGAAGCCATGGCTTCTACTGCTGTGGATTGGCCTCGCCATGTGATTGGCCAAGTGTTGTTAGCTGATAATCCTTGGACCCGGCGTTTAGCTGCGGTGGAAGCAGAGCATTTAGATGATGCGTTGAAGCATTACGACTTGGGAGGGATGGCGATCGCGGCTAAGCAGGATATGTCAGTGCTCCAGGCGGTACTGCCCTGGTGTGGTCAAGCCTTGGCCCATTGGGTTGCAGATCAAGCCAACCTGGAGCACTGTCCAGCTCCTTGGGAGCCGCTGGTGCAGGAGGCAGATCCAACCTTGGATGCGACGGCATTGTCTCAACTACTTAGCTCTAAGGATTGGGGGGCTGAGTTACCGCTCTTCTTTGCCCATTGCCAGCAGCGTGGAGTGGGTCTGTGGGGCCGCTATCGAGCTTTTCGTTGGGGGGCTGGGCAGCTTAGCGGTATCTCTACCCCAGATCCGGTGCAGCTCAATCAGCTAGTGGGATATGACCATCCAACCCAGCAGTTGCTCGCGAATACAGAGCGCCTGTTGCGAGGGCAACCCGCCTTAAATGTTTTGCTGTATGGCAGTCGTGGGGCAGGTAAGTCTTCCCTGGTCAAGGCATTGGTGAATGAATATGGCGATCGCGGCCTTCGGCTGATTGAAGTTGCCAAGGCTGAGCTTGAGGCATTGCCGACCATCGTTGAACAATTGCGGAGCGTGGCCCAAAAGTTCATTTTGTTTGTCGATGATCTGTCCTTTGAGGCCGATGATGAGGCATTCAAGGCTCTGAAGGTTGTCTTGGAAGGCTCGGCAACGGCACGACCTGAGAATGTGGTGGTTTATGCCACGTCCAATCGACGTCATCTCGTGCGGGAATTTTTCGACGATCGCCCTCGCCCTCGCGATGCGGATGAAATCCATTCCTGGGATACGACCCAGGAAAAGCTCTCCTTTAGCGATCGCTTTGGTCTCACCCTCACTTTTGAGCCTGCCAACCAGGACCGCTATTTGGAAATCGTCAATCACCTAGTGGATCAGGCCGGGATTTCCATTGACCCCGAGGATTTGGATTTTAGGGCTCGTCAGTGGGCAACTCGGCATAATGGTCGCTCTGGCCGGACGGCGCGGCAGTTTGTCGATTGGCTCCAGGGAGAAAGTTTGTAGAATTGTCAGTCCGTGGATTTGATTCTGTAGATAGGGGATTGGCTCGTTGGTTTTGCCAGTCCTTGCCCTAGTCTCCCCAGCCCTATGCTTTTGATTTTGACTGCACTTTCCCTAGCCATATGGCTATTCCTGATTTTGGTGTGGGGGAATTTTTGGCGATGCGACCAGCGATTAGACGAGGCGAGTGAGCCCCAGAGCTTGGCGCAGTATCCCGCCATTGGCATTGTTATCCCAGCTCGGGATGAGGCGGAGGTGATTGAACAGAGCTTGGGGTCGCTGCTAAGTCAGGGCTATCCTGGACCTATCGAGATTGTGTTGGTGGATGACCAAAGCAGTGATGGGACCGGAGCGATCGCCCAGCATCTGGGGGAAGCAGCGGCTCAAGCTGCAGAGACTACGGCGTCCCGTAAGCTCACGGTGCTTTCGGGTCAGCCTTTAGAGCCCGGTTGGACCGGCAAGCTCTGGGCCTTAAAGCAGGGCATTGCTCACTTGCAGACCTCGCCATTGCAACAAGCAGATGTGACTGCAACTCCTGATATCACAACGCTCAAATATATTCTCCTCACCGATGCGGATATTGCCCATGGCACCAGAAGTTTGGAGCGCCTGGTTGCTAAGGCCGAGGCGGAAAAGCTTGATCTGACCTCGCTGATGGTGCAACTGCGCTGTGAGAGTGATTGGGAGCAACGCTTGATTCCAGCGTTTATCTTCTTCTTTCAAAAGCTCTATCCTTTCCCCTGGGTAAATCAACCCCGCAACCCCATGGCGGCGGCAGCGGGGGGCTGTATTTTGATTCGCAATGACCGGCTCCAAGCTATTGGCGGGATTGATTGTGTGCGGGATGCCTTGATTGATGATTGCTCTCTGGGGGCGGCAGTGAAACGGCAGGGGGGCAAGCTTTGGCTGGGATTGAGTCAGGAGACTATTAGTCTGCGCCCCTATCCGAGCTTGGATACGATCTGGAATATGGTGGCTCGTACGGCCTATACCCAGCTCTACTATTCGCCCTTTTTGCTGGTAGGGACAATTTTTGGCATGGGGCTCGTCTACTTGATGGCCCCGATCGCAATTATTGCAGGGCTCATCGGGGCAAATTGGACGGTTGTTGGCTTGGGAGGATTGACTTGGTTGCTGATGGCGGTGGCCTATGCTCCTACGCTTAAGCTTTATGGACAGCCGGTTTGGAAAGGCTTGGGGTTACCCGCGATCGCGACGCTTTACAGCCTGATGACTTTAGACTCTGCTCGACGTCATTGGCAGGGCAAGGGAGGGCAATGGAAAGGTCGCAGTTATGCTCAGGGCTAGAAATTTTATCCCAGACAGAGTTCCCTCCTTAGAAGGAGCCAGGATGGGTTTGCAAGGCTTGGACGGCTCGCCTGGAACGAATCCACCTCTCGCTTTTCCCTAGGGGAGAATCTGCGCTGGCATACTCTTGGTGAGAGCTCGCCTAAGCTGCCTTCTTTGATTTTTTTGAAGTTGCGGAGGGGCGTTGTTTGGCCAGGGCCAGAGTGAAGTGAATGCTCGTTCCCTTCTCCGATCCCTCCGACTCAGCCCAGATTTTTCCACCTAAATTGACAATAATTTGTCGGCAAATTGCCAGGCCCAGCCCAGTGCCTCCAGCAGTGCGCCGCAAGGCTCCCTCTTCCTGGTAGAAACGCTCAAAAATTCGCTCCAAAAGCTCCGGTGCAATCCCTCTTCCCGTATCGCTGATGCTGACTTGGAGCATCTTCTTGTTGATGGGTTTGGCTTGGATCAAAACCTTGCCACTGGGATCAGTAAACTTGCAGGCATTGTCGAGGAGTTTGGCGAGGACTTCTACGAGCCACTCGCTATC
>CALLPZ010000081.1 GCA_938015405.1 uncultured Pseudanabaenaceae cyanobacterium | reverse complement strand
CTGCTTCGGGCTGACGAGCAATACCTGCAACGGCTTGGCCGGATGCATTACCTTGACCAATACCAGGGCCAATTGCAGCGAGACCAATAGCAAGAGCAGCAGCCAGAACTGAAGCAGCAGCAACGATAGGGTCCATGATTCTTTTCCTTGTCGATAGATATAGGACTAAACAAACAAACGAGGTACCAACCTAATATTTAAGGTTGGCCTTCGTTAACACGACAAGCAATTCCACAGGCTCAACAGGGTCATTCCTGTGGAATTGCGAGTAAAACAGCGAAACCAATCAACCCTTGCAAGATCGGAGGGAGGACTTAGTGGTCGTCGTCACCATGGCCTTCCAGAGCTTCATGGATGTAGGCACCCGCAAGGGTTGCAAACACCAAAGCCTGAATGGCACTCGTGAAGAGACCCAGCATCATGACTGGAATTGGGATGAATAGAGGAACCAGCAACACCAAAACGGCAACCACTAGTTCGTCTGCAAGGATATTGCCGAACAGACGGAAACTTAGTGAAAGAGGCTTAGTGAAGTCTTCCAAGATTGCGATGGGCAATAGAACTGGAGTTGGTTCAACGTACTTTGAGAAGTACCCTAAACCGCGCTTCTTAAAGCCTGCGTAGAAGTAGGCCAAAGAAACCAACAGTGCCAAGGCAACAGTCGTGTTTATATCGCCTGTTGGTGCTGCCAATTCACCTTCGGGAAGTTCGATGAACTTCCATGGAATCAGCGCCCCAGACCAGTTTGAGACGAAAATAAACAAAAACAAAGTACCAATAAACGGTACCCAAGGACGATATTCCTTTTCACCCAACTGATTCTTGGCCAGATCCCGAATGAACTCCAGAACATACTCCATGAAGTTCTGCAGTCCAGTTGGAATCTGCTTGAGATCGCGACCTGCAAGTACCGTAGCAATTACAAGGAGGCCAATCACAAACCAAGAGGTCAAAAAGACCTGACCATGAAGACTAAAGCCACCAAGATCCCAGTAGAAGTGGTGACCCACTTCTAACTCGGCAAGGGAAAGAAAGTTAGAAAAAATCAGAGAATTCGGCATCATCATAGTCACATTTGCACAGCGGCAATGGAGACGTGAAACGCACAAATCCCGAATCGGTATTTGTGTGCAAACTAACGCCGAAGCGTAATTCGAAGGGTATAGAAGATGATTGCCGTTTTGAAGGTCAGAAATCCAAGAAATACAGGTAGAACCTGCACTTGATCCAAGCGACAAGCCAGGATGATTAAGGCCGCAAACAACGCCAGGCGATTTTTTCCCAGTTTGGTCTGGTAATTCAATCTTTCAACGTTTCTGGCAAGCATCCCTAGGTAGACCATGCCCACCAAAGAACCCATTAGATAGCTTCCTGCAGTATCGAGTGTGTAAAACCACCAGACACCGCAGAAAACTATTCCGGACACTACCAGAGTCACCACCAGGAGTTCATCACGCAGAGCGTAGAATTCCTCCATAGAATTAGTCGACATCGACGTCACTGCTTCTGGAGCAGTTTTCGCCTCGGATACATCCACATTCAGATTTTCGGGAGAAGTCAAATCCACTCCAAATTCCCAGCGTTCACTAGGTAGATATGCAGATTCAAGCCAAGCGTCATCATATCACGGGGGGTAACAATCCTTCACAGAAACTTCTCTGGTTTGGAAAACCGCCAAAGCCTCACTCTGTAAGGGTCCCTATGATCTACGTTTTGCTTGTTCCTGTGCCTTTAATCTGTTAAAGGGCGAGAAAAATCAAGCTTTGTTGCCATAGTGACAGAACTGTCTCAAGGGGAAGATCTGTCCCTTCTAAGAGCTCGCTGATACTGGCTTTACCCTCGGCATTGTCACAGCGCTCCATGAAGGCAAATTCTTCGTCTGAGAGCTGTATGGGACGGTAGTCAGGGTTGAGAACCATCTTGCTGGGCCAGCCGTGTAAGCAGGGGTTGCAAGTGGGTTTGGCCTGACGAAGAACCTCTTCGTCTGACCAGTCGCTACGTTGGAGAGGGGGCTTACCGAGGAAGAATTCGTAGTGAGTGACGTTGGGGTCGAGGAGCTCAATGAGACGATAGCGTTGGCGATCGCTTAAACCGGCTGCTCGTTCCATCAAGTCTGGGTTTTGTCCCACCAGTCGGTCCAAGTTCCAAAAATCTGGATTGGAGAAGCCGAGAAACTCAAGATCTGAAGCATCAATCAGCTCAAAGAGTGACTCGCTGTTGTAGTCGATTTCCTGAGGATGGACATACATATCTGCGAAGCATTCATCCCGCTGGTTTTCGGCGGCCCAGCGTTGCTTCTCATACTGCACAAGGCGATTGGTCTCTGGCAGGCTGGCAAATAGAGAGCGGCCAATGGCCACGCCGTCTTTGTAGTCTCCTCGCTTTTCACCTTGTAAAAGCGCGATCGCCTTTTGCATCAGTTGGACTTCCCAACGACCGAGCTCTCCATAGACAAAGATGTGAAGGAAACCGCCAGGCTGGAGCTTGTTGGCCAGGGCTCGAATACCTCGGACCGGGTCGGGCATGTGGTGGAGCACGCCAACACAGTTGATTAGGTCAAACTCCCCCTCGACTTGATCGAGGTCATAGATGCTCAGGTTTTGGAAGCTGACCCTATTGGCATCGGCACCGGAACGACGGAGACGTTCTTCTGCGACGGCGATCGCTCCCGGGCTCAGATCAACCGCGACGACCTCTGCTTCTGGATTGAGATGAACGAGGTAGTCGGTGCCATTACCTGTGCCACAGCCCGCATCCAAAATGCGGATGTTGTTCTGGTTTGGGGCTCGCCCAGTGCAAAAACTATGGGCCGCAGGCCAATACCAACGCCAGTTATAGCCTGGAGGAGCTTCGTCCGACAGCGGGTCTGGTGGGAAAGGGTAAGTGTTGTAGAGCTGCTCAACAGCAGTTGTGACTGCCTGGGCATCATCGGCAATGGGCTGATTGGCAGCAGGTTGGGCTGGGGCCTCGAAGTCCTGAGACATAAATTCTGTTCTTGTGCAAAAGGATTAGCAATGGATAAAAGCGGAAGCGCTAGGGGCGAGAAGCCTTGGGCGCACTCGGATCTAGCCTAGGTGCTGACGAGTCTTCAACACATTTTTTAACAAAGTTAGAGCTGATCCCCTCGACCCTATAACCTAAGTAATTAAGAAAAAAGGCTTAACCCTAGGCCCGTATTTGGCCATTCTTCGGTCAGGTTTTTTCCTGATCAAGCCTGGTTCAGGTCTGTTAAATCGCCCGCGCTCAGCCGCTTGCCTGGGTCTTCCATTCGGATTTCTCCTGGGCACTTGAACAGGGTGATAGACGCCTCTTTAAAAGTCGAATCATAAAAACCCATAGGGAGCTTTTAAGACGAATGAGTGTCACAGCAAGTGGTGGAAGCTCAATATCCCGTCCACAGCTATATCAGACGGTTCCCGTCTCAACCATCTCCCAGGCGGAACAGCAAGATCGTTTCCCAGGTCGAGGTGAGCTTGATACCTTGGCAACTTATTTCAGCAATGGCTCTAAGCGCCTGCTGATTGCCGAAACGATAACCCAAAACTCCGAGGCTATCGTTTCTCGGGCGGCGAACCGGATTTTTTCGGGTGGCTCTCCCTTGTCTTACTTGGAGAAGCCCAAGGAAGCTCCTAAGGCGCCAACGACTGGCAATCTTCAGGATGAGCGGATTCTGGGTACAGCTACCACCGTGGAAGGTAATTCCGGTGGTGGCTTCTTGGGCGGTTTGTTGCGCGGTGTCTTTACGCCTGGCTCTGGCCCTATCCCTACTGGCTTCCGGCCTATCAGCGTGGCCAAATATGGTCCACGCAATATGCAAAAGTCCCTGCGAGACATGAGCTGGTTCCTTCGCTACGTGACCTATGCCATGGTCGCTGGGGATACCAATATTTTGGTCGTGAATGTGCGTGGTTTGCGGGACATCATTGAAAATGCCTGCTCTACCCCTGCGACTATTGTTGCGCTTCAAGAGATGCGTGCAGGATGCCTAGGCTTCTTCCTGAAAGATGAAGAAGCTCGCACTCTCATCACTGAGTACTTTGATGTACTTCTGAATGAGTTCTACGCAGCGAACCCTTCTACCAAGGTTCGTCGCGGTGACTCAAATTCTGATCAGCAAGGTTTGCAGCTACCCCAGAGCTATGCAAATGCTGCGGATCGTCGTCAGAAGTTTGCGATGAAGTCGACGCTTTCTGGCGCTGAGAAAGAGGCTGTCCTCAAAGCCGCTTATCGCCAAGTGTTTGAGCGCGATATTAAGCGTGCTTACTCCTTGGATGTTTCTGACTTGGAATCCAAGGTCAAGAATGGCGAAATCTCCATGAAGGAGTTCATTCGTCGTCTAGGTAAGTCCCCGATTTATCGGAAGCAGTTCTACGACGGTTTTGTTAATAGCCGGGTTGTGGAATTGGCCATGCGTCATTTCATGGGACGTGGTCTAAGCTCCCAGGGAGAATTCAATAAGTACTTCGCTGTTGTCTCCGAAGGCGGTCTGCCAGCCCTGGTAGATGCAATTTTGGATAACCAGGAGTACGACAACTACTTTGGTGAGGAATTTGTTCCTTACTTGCGTGGTTTGGGCTATGAAGCTCAGGAATGTCGTAATTGGGGCGTTCAGCAGGACCTGTTTAACTACAGTGCTCCCTTCCGCAAGGTGCCTCAGTTTGTCACCTTGTTTGCTGATTACAAGCAACCATTGCCTGATCAACACCCTTACGGTTCTGGCAATGATCCGCTGGAAATCCAATTTGGTGCGATTTTCCCCACCGCCAAAAATCCTGTGACGCGTCCTGCGCCGTTCAATAAGGACACTCGTCGTCTGCTGAGCAAGCCTTCTATTAACCCAGAAGCTAGTGCTATCAAACTCACCCAAATTGCAACCGGTGGCAATGTTGATGGTCCCTCTGTGGGAGGTAGCTCTAATGCGACTCGCAACATCAACATGAGTGAGAGTTCGACTCAAGCTGTGATTCGTGCGACCTATCTTCAGGTCTTCGGTCGTCCTGTGTATGAAGGCCAAGGCCTGAGTGCTGCAGAGTCCAAGCTGGAGAACGGTGAAATTTCCCTGCGTGAGTTTGTTCGCGAATTAGCGAAGTCTGACACGTTCCGGGGCATGTATTGGTCTGGCCTCTACGTTGTTAAAGCGGTGGAGTACATTCACCGTCGCCTTCTGGGCCGCCCAACCTATGGTCGCCAGGAGATTAATAGCTACTTCGATATTTGTGCCAAGAAGGGCTTCTACGCTCTTGTCGATGCAATTATCGATAGCAAGGAATATGAAGAAGCTTTTGGGGAAGATACTGTTCCCTATGAGCGCCTCCTGACACCTACGGGCTTGTCTCTACGTAACGCAGTTGCGAGTCGTTCTGGCTCTCTGCGTTAGTTTTGACGATGCTTGATTGCATCATCAAAAGCTTCGGCTAGGTCTAAGAATTTCTAAGTTTGACTGGGTTGAACGGGGGAAATTCTTAGGCTTGCTATCGATTAAATTGTCTTCTTAGGCAATTTAGTTTTGTTGCTTTGGTCCGCATCCTTTTGATGCGGACTGTCTGAAATTGTTCTGTAAAACTCTCTTTTCTGAGAGAATGCTAGATCTGAGTTAATTGTTCGTAACAGTACCAAACCCTTGCTGGCTCTTGGTTTGGCTGAATGCTTCCCAGTAATTAGGCTCCTTCAATCTAATAAATGGAAGGTGATATTACAAACTGTTACGCACTGCAGGTCCCAGCAAACCCATGCAGGACAATAAAGCCTTGAGGGTGGCCAAATTTTGCAATTTTCGGCCTTCGGCCCCATGGCAATTTGAGCCTCTTTTTTACTCTGTTCTATCGCTGTCACAGATCTTTTAGCTTTGCTGGCTCAAGGCGTTGGTAGAGTAAGAAGAACTCGACTATTTAAGAAGTTTGACAGGGTCTTGTGGGCTCGCCAGCAGCGGTTGTTACGCCACAGTAGTGGTTGCACACCACTACTGTGGCTATGCCAGCAGCGACTGTCACCTTGAACCCATTCTCATAAATCTGCTTGGAGGAATCCATTAATGAGTATCGTCTCAAAGTCCATCGTGAGCGCCGACGCTGAAGCTCGTTACCTGAGCCCCGGTGAGCTAGACCGCATCCAGTCCTTTGTCACCGGTGGCGATCGCCGTCTCCGGATTGCTGAGACCCTCACCGGTTCTCGCGAACGCATTGTTAAGGAAGCAGGTAGCCAGCTTTTCCAGAAGCGCCCCGATGTGGTTTCTCCCGGCGGTAACGCTTACGGCGAAGAGATGACTGCGACTTGCCTGCGCGACATGGATTACTACCTGCGCCTCATCACCTATGGAATCGTCGCTGGCGATACCACTCCTATCGACGAGATTGGCTTGGTGGGTGCTCGCGAAATGTACGGTTCCTTGGGGACTTCCGTTGACGCGGTTGTTGAATCTGTGCGCGCCATGAAGGCTGTGAGCCTGGGCTTGCTGTCCGGCAGTGACTCTGACGAAGCTGCTTCTTACTTCGACTACGTCATTGGTGCCATGTCCTAATTGGACAGGTCTTTTGTCCAAGTTTTGAATTTGATACAGATTTAAGGAAGTCCAAAAATGCAAGACGCTATTACCTCAGTTATTAACTCGTCTGACGTTCAGGGTCAGTACCTCGACGGTGCTTCCATGGGCAAGCTGAAGTCTTATTTTCAGACTGGCGAGCTGCGTGTTCGTGCTGCTACCTCCATCAGCGCTAACGCTGCAACCATCGTTAAGGAAGCTGTGGCTAAGGCTCTGCTTTATTCCGATGTAACCCGTCCCGGTGGCAACATGTACACCACCCGTCGCTATGCAGCTTGCATCCGCGACTTGGACTACTACCTGCGTTACTCCACCTACGCCATGTTGGCTGGTGACACCTCCATCCTCGATGAGCGCGTGCTCAACGGCTTGAAGGAAACCTACAACTCCTTGGGCGTGCCCGTGGGTGCTACCGTTCAAGCTATCCAAGCTATGAAAGAAGTTACCGCTAGCCTGGTCGGCCCCGATGCCGGTAAGGAAATGGGCGTTTACTTCGACTACATCTGCTCTGGCCTGAACTAGGACTTGAGTTGATGGCTGTGGCTTCTAGCTAGAAGTCAGCCGTTGGGGCTTAGGCGAGAGACCGGCGCATGCTGAATGACCGTAAGCATTCTGCTTAGCCAGAAGTTTTAGGTGTATTTAGCTCCGTGTTTCATCGTCTAGGCCCTTTGTTTTTGGCAGGGTCGCGTATTGTCCATGTCTCTGTTTGAGCTGGCTACGCTTGTGGTGATTGATGTTTCTTGATCCACCCTTGCCTTCAATTCTCAATCATGGAGACTGGCTTATGCGGATGTTTAAAGTGACGGCCTGCGTGCCGAGCCCGGACAAGATTCGGACCCAGCGTGAGCTGCAAAATACGTTCTTTACCAAGTTGGTCCCCTACGACAACTGGTTCCGTGAGCAGCAGCGTATTCAGAAGATGGGTGGCCGCATCATTAAAGTCGAGCTTGCTACGGGTAAGCCTGGTGCTAACACCGGTATTATCTAGAGCTATCTCAAGTGTTTGGTGATAGAGCCTTTGAAAGCGATCTGCTATTGAGTGGATCGCTTTTGCTTTTGGTGATAGGTTTTGCCATGTGCATGTAGAGGCGTCCTGCTCTTGGCTTCTGCCAGGGGTGGGCAGCCGCTATTTAAGTGACGGAGCTGTGCCTTTTCGAGCTTTACTATGCTCGGCTACACTGGGCAGCACGCTTGCCTGATGGTTTGCCTTTCTCCTCTAGTGCCTGCTATTGCTTGACCATGCAAACACCGCCTCTGCGCTATTTTATTCCGTGGTTTGACCCAACGGCTTTCAAGTGGTCTTCCGATGCCCGCGTGATGCGTTGGTTAACGCTGCTGTGGCTCGTGCTTGGCTTGACTGTGATGTGTTCGGCTTCCTATGCGATCGCTGCCGCAGACCATGGCGATGGCTTCTACTATCTCAAGCGCCAGTTTGTGTGGGCTTGGATTGGTCTGTTTGCGTTTAACTTTGTGATCCACACACCGATTCGCTACATCATCGGTATGGCTCACTGGTTTCTCTTAATTTGTTTGGGTTTAATCTTCCTCACCTTGGTTCCAGGGATGGGGGTTACGGTCAACGGGGCAACTCGTTGGCTGGTGATTGGTCCAGTGCCGATGCAGCCTTCGGAGCTGATTAAGCCATTCTTGATTTTGCAGGGGGCTCGAATTTTTGGTCAATGGCCTCGCTTGCCCTGGAAGACGCGTTTGACTTGGCTGGGGGTGTTTTCCATGGTGTTGGGCTCGATTCTGCTCCAGCCCAACCTAAGTACGGCCTCGCTGTGTGGAATTTTGCTTTGGTTGATTGCTTTGGCTGCAGGTTTGCCTTACAAACAGCTTGGCGGAACGGTTTTGGCGGGGCTGACCCTTGCGGTGATTAGTGTTAGCCGCAATGAGTACCAGTGGTTACGCATGACAAATTTTCTAGATCCTTGGAAGGATGCCCAAGGGAACGGCTATCAACTGGTGCAGAGTTTGTTAGCCATTGGCTCAGGGGGAGGTACAGGAAGTGGCTTTGGCATGTCCCAGCAGAAGCTGTTTTATTTGCCGATTCAGTACACGGATTTTATCTTCTCGGTGTTTGCAGAGGAGTTTGGTTTTATTGGCTGCCTGGTGATTTTGTCTATGCTGGCGATCTATGCCACTTTGGGCCTTCGCATTGCACTCAAGGCTGACCGCACCATTCATCAGTTAGTCGCGATTGGTGCCGTAGCGCTCTTGATTGGTCAGGCTATTCTCAATGTCGGTGTGGCTACGGGCGCTTTGCCGACGACAGGATTGCCCTTCCCACTATTTAGCTATGGCGGTAACTCCGTTATTGCGAGTTTGGTTGCTGCAGGACTTCTCATTCGGGTCGCCAGGGAGAGTAGCGAGGCAGAGGTGACAGATATCGTGGCGCGTAAACGCCAGCGAGTTGGATTGCGCTAGGCGCCAGGCTGGCTTTCTTGAGCTGGGAATTCAGGAAGCTGCAGTGGCTTCATAGCACTAGCGGCTTTACAACACTTAAGATGGGATAGGGGCTTTGGCTCCTGTCCCATTTCTATTGCTATTTACTTGGGCGGACTTGATCGTGGAAGCGTTGCAAACCCAACTTTATATCCTCGAACATTGGGCTAATGGCTTGGTGGCTGCGCAGCTTGACCATCTTTCTGTGACGAGTGTCTTAGTCATGCTGGGTGCGGGATTGCTGACAAGCCTGACCCCCTGCATGTTGTCCATGTTGCCGATTACGCTGGGCTACATGGGAGGTTATGGAGCTACTGGAGATGAGGCTCCCAGTCGTTGGCAGACCGCTCAACAGTCGCTGTGGTTTGCGGCAGGGTTAGCAACGATGTTGACGCTCTTGGGCATGGGGGCTGCATTGTTGGGCCGTGTCTATGGACAGGTGGGGATTGGTTTACCCATTGTGGTGAGCGCGATCGCGATCCTCATGGGCCTCAATTTGCTGGAAGTTGTTCCGTTGCGTTTGCCTGGCGTGAACTTGCAAGTGCCTGATCATTGGCCCAAGGGGATTCGAGCCTATGCTCTGGGTGTCACTTTTGGCTTGATTGCTTCTCCTTGCAGTACGCCGGTGTTGGCAACGCTTTTGGCTTGGATTTCTAAGTCAGGAAGCCCGCTACTGGGCGGCGCATTACTCCTTTGCTATGCGCTGGGCTACGTTTCGCCATTGGTCCTCGCAGGGATCTTTGCAGGCAGTCTCAAGCGTCTATTGTCTTTGCGACAGTGGTCTGGCTGGATTAACCCAGTTAGCGGTGTGTTGTTGATCGGCTTTGGACTCTTTTCCTTGTTGACTCGCCTATTCCCGACGGTATAGGCCTTTATTTAGGAAAAGGTGTTGAGGTTAATCTTCATTCCACCCTCTGTCACTCGTTTGTTCTCTCGTTTCCTTTTCTACGTTCTCGGGGTTTGCCCGTCTTTCTAACCTATGACTCAAGATGCGCCCGCCATGAACCCTATGCTCCAGGCTGGCCGATGGCTGCGGCGTAATGTTTTGCCGGTGATTGCTAATCTCAAGCTGGCGATCGTTCTCTTGTTGCTCATTGCCCTGTTCAGTATTTCTGGCACTGTGATTGAACAGGGGCAGGGACTGGCGTTTTATCAGGAAAATTATCCTGAGGATCCAGCTTTATTTGGCTTCCTGAGCTGGAAGGTTTTGTTGACCTTGGGATTAGATCATGTCTATCGAACCAGCTGGTTTTATGCGTTGCTGATTTTGTTTGGGAGCAGCCTGACGGCCTGTACCTTTACTCATCAGCTACCGGCTCTAAAAGTGGCGCGGCGGTGGAAGTACTATGAGCGGCCTCGGCAGTTTCAGAAGTTGGCACTGAGTACGCAGTTGACCCTTGGCGACGAGGGGAAGAGCGGAGTCACTCAGTTCGCTGAGTTATTGAAGCAGCGGCGTTATCAAGTTTTTCAAGAGGGCGATCGCCTTTATGCTCGTCGAGGTCTGGCTGGGCGAATCGGCCCCATTATTGTTCATGCCAGCATGTTGATTATTTTGGGTGGGGCGATTTGGGGCTCTCTGACCGGTTTCTTTGCCCAGGAGATGGTGACTGGTGGAGAGACTTTTAGAGTTCAAAATATTTTTGATGCAGGCCCTCTCTCAGGTCCCCAAGTTCCCAAGGATTGGGGCGTTAAGGTCAATCGTTTTTGGATTGATTACACCCCCAATGGCACCATTGACCAGTTTTATTCCGATCTCTCGGTGGTGAATGCCCAAGGGGAAGAACTGGATCGTCAGACAATCCATGTGAATAAGCCTTTGCGCCATAAGGGGGTGACCTTCTACCAGGCGGATTGGGGCTTGGGTGCTGCCCAGGTGAAGTTGAACAATAGTCCGGTGCTTCAGTTGCCCATGCAAGCCTTGGATACGGGGGGACGAGGCAAGCTCTGGGGAACGTTTTTGCCGACTAAGCCTGATATGAGCGAAGGTGTTTCTCTGATTGCCAAGGACTTGCAGGGGACCGTGTTGTTGTATGACAGCGATGGTCAGCTCATCCAGAGCCTGCGTAGCGGCATGGCGACGGAAGTGAATGGTGTCAAGGTCACCTTGGTCGACATCATTGGCAGTACGGGGTTGCAGATCAAAGCAGACCCGGGTATCCCTTGGGTTTATTTGGGGTTTGGTTTGCTCATGGTGAGCACGCTGATGAGCTATGTTTCCCATTCCCAAGTATGGGCTTTGGCAGTCACAGAGGAAGGCCAGCCTAGCTTTTATATTGGTGGGCGTACAAACCGTGCTCAGGTCACCTTTGAACGGGAGCTGGTGGGTCTGGTTGAACAATTGCCAGGTGAAGTTCGCATTCCTGAAGCGGATGTGAGTGATACCTTGGCGATACCTTCGTCCTGACTGGTGAAGTCGTTGCTTTGCTGCTAGCGCTGGTAGTGGCTTTCTGGCAATGATGGACCTAGACAAAAGCCCTCGATTGCTTAGCAATCGAGGGCTTTCTATTGGAGTTTAAGCTGCTTGGTTCGAGGGATGCTTGCTAGGTCGGCTTGACCTTAAGCATCTTCTTTCTCGTGACGAACGGTAATCACGGTGCTGACGTTGCCTCGAGGGGAAAAGTCACCTCGAATGGTCATGCTAATGGGATCGCAGGCAGCCACGAGGTCATCCAAAATTTGGTTGACGGATTCTTCGTGGGAAATGTAGCGATCGCGGAAGCTATTGATATAAAGCTTCAAAGCCTTGAGCTCAACGACCCGTTCATTGGGCACATAGGTCAATTTGATCTTTGCGAAGTCGGGATACCCCGAAAAGGGGCACTTACAAGTGAATTCTGGGAGCTCGATTTCGACGTCATAGCGACGACCGATTCGGGGATTCGGGAAAGTGATGAGCTTTCCTTCGCTAATCTCTCGCTCGCCATACTTTACTTCTGGAGCGCTTGTCGTCCCAACCTTCGATTCCAATACATCCAACGCTTCCATGGGATACCCTCGTGCAGCTCAGTCCAGCTAGTGACAATACCGAGTGCTATTGCTCCTCGCTAACCAGAGAGTGGCAATAACTCGGTAGTCGTTAAATTAAATACAATTCTACTGGAAAAAATACGTGATTTCCATGGTTAATTATTCTGGAAGACCAGGAAATATACGGAAGCGCACGAGGACCACATATACACTGTGAGCCGAGAAGTTTCCGGACGCTTATTGGAAAAAGGCGTGTCAGATTGGGAAATTTGCATTACCCTTGGGCATGATTCGCAAAGACCTGTTCCCAAGCAGGTCGCAGACCCATTCTGTTTTCCTAGGTAGCTCAGGCTGATGAATTTTGATTTGAACGCTAAGTCGTCACCTCAACACCGCCGCCCGACTCGCCGGCCTGCCCCTCAGAAATCTCCAACGGCGTCGGTACCGATCTCGGTATATCGAGAGTTGTCTGCTGAGCTTCAGGCGACACAGGCTATGTTGGATTCTCTCCATGGGCAGAACCAAAATCTGCGAAAACAGAACCTACACCTGCAGCAAGAAGTTGATAGCATCGTCCAGGCTGCTCAAAAAAGGCAGTACATGGTGCAAAATCCTAGTCACCCTGAGACGGGTCAGCAGGTTTCTAAGCCTCCTGTGAATCCAAACATTGTTTCTGCTCCTGCTGGTGTGGAGGTTCCTCCTCAATTACACCGTTCGATGCCGAACAATCCAAAAGTTCCCCATGCGGCGATACCGCCTCGTGTTTCCGAGCCACCCCGGCCCCAGGAAATGCCCATCATGCCTCAGCAGGGCGTGGCTCCGCTCAGTGTCCCTTCACCAGAAGCCATGCCGCCCCAGCCTCCATCGCAGGTTCCTCCTCAAGGACAAGTGGTTCAGAGCCAGGGACAAGCAACTCCTCCTTTTACTCCCTCTCGACGTCAAAGCGCAGTGGAAACTCTGAACAAGATTTTCACAGGGCGCGAGCAGCCTTTGCCTCGCCCTGCTTTGGATGAGGAGTCTTCTGAGGATATTCACACCGGCTGGCTAGTGCTGATTGTTCTGTTGATTGTGGTGACTGCTTTTGGGACGGGATTTATGATTGTTCGCCCTTTCTTAGCGACCAACCGATAGATAGAGGTTGCAGCAGTCATTGCTAAACAACAGCCATAGATTGATTGCAAATCCGTGACAATCTGTTGGCCTATCCCAAGCCTGATATAGCATGGCTGAATAACAAATTCTCTTCTTGCAAAAGATTCAGGAGTAGGGTCGTGAAGCGCGTAGAAGCCATTATTCGTCCATTTAAGCTGGATGAAGTCAAGATAGCCTTGGTGAACGCTGGTATCGTTGGAATGACGGTGTCTGAAGTTCGGGGATTCGGTCGTCAAAAAGGCCAAACTGAGCGTTATCGTGGGTCTGAATACACGGTTGAGTTTCTTCAGAAGCTGAAAATCGAGATCGTGATTGAAGATGACCAGGTCGATATGGTTGTGGACCGCATTGTGAATGCGGCTCGTACGGGCGAGATTGGCGACGGTAAGATTTTTATTGCACCTGTTGATCAGATTGTGCGTATCCGTACCGGTGAAAAGAACCAAGAAGCGATTTAAGCTCGCCTAACCGAAATT
>CALLPZ010000080.1 GCA_938015405.1 uncultured Pseudanabaenaceae cyanobacterium | reverse complement strand
TCTTTAGGCGGAATGGTGGAGTAGACCATCTGGCCCATGGCTCCTGTGGAGTCGTCGATTTCACTGAAGTCCAATAGAGCAAAATTTGGCAGGCTAAGAGAAGATGCGGCGAAGTGAACGGCGTAGCTAAATTGCTGATGCTCAAGAGCTGCTGCGACACATTGTGGAGAGTGGTTCGGCAAGCTTGGCCTTAAGTCAGTGGCTGCTAACAATGAGATTCCATGGTTTCGAATCCTTCTCAATCCGCGATGGGTCAAGCGCTGGGTTTACGTAAGCTTCTGTTTGTCTGCTTTGTTGTAGTTTCGATTGTGCCTGTTTCCTTTTTGGAATATTGGGTTCAACGGAGAGCTTACCAAGCAGAGCTGAGCGCTGTTGAAGAACAACATCTACTGTTAGCGAAGAATTTAAGCTCCGCTCTATCTCGCTATGCCACTGACTTACAGACCGTTTTTACGGAGAAGTCTGAACTTCCCCAAACCCTCTCCTCTGAACAAGCCCAGCAACTATTAGAAGCCTTCAATATTAATCTGTTTCTCTGTGTTCGAGAGGGTCAGTGGGTTTATAAAAAGGGGCACAGCCGATTGTTCTCGCAGGAGATTTTTGAGCAATTAGCACGGCAGGTGGAGAAGGCTCGACAAGAGCCCCAGAGGGTTATCTTCAGCCCTGTGCTAATGAATCCTGCTGGAGAGCCCACAATTTATCTTTTACGAGTTAATAGCCTCGGTAATTTAGCCATTGCAGCTGTGGCAACTGACTATTTTCGCCAAGTGCAGGAGGCTGTTTCGTTTGGGGAATTAGGACATGCGGCCATTGTGGATCAACTGGGTCAGGCGATCGCCCACCCCGATGCTGATTGGCAGGCAACCGCGAAGGACATGAGTCCCATTTCCGCAGTACAGGCCATGATGCGTTCTGAAACTGATGTGGCCCAGTTTTATTCCCCTGCCCTAAAGGCTGACATGATTGCAGGACATACTGCGGTCCCGGAGACAGGATGGGGGGTCATGATTCCTCAGCCGATTTCGGAGCTGGAAGACAAGGCCAACAGAAGTCGTAACGTCGCCTTGTTGATTTCTGCGGTTGGCCTGTTGTTCGCTGGAGGAATTAGCTGGCAGTTGGCTCGCTTGCTAGTGGCTCCTCTACAATTACTCATCGTTGCCTCGCGCCAGCTTTCCCAAGGGGAAGTTGTAGAAGCATTAAACTTTGAAGGCGTTGTCTTACCTCGCGAATTCTCCGCCCTGGCCCAGGCTTTTAATCAGATGGCTGGAGAGGTCTCCCAGTCACGACTCCTCTTAGAAGAGAAGGTGGCGGAGCGGACTCAAGCATTGAGGGCAGAAGTGGAAGAACGCCGTCGTCTGGAGGAACAACTCAGAGAGGCCGCGAACCATGATTCTCTGACGGGATTGCCTAATCGGCGATCGCTGGTACAGGAGCTGGAGGAGAAGCTTCTCCAGGGCAAATCGTTGACTCAGGCTTCAACCACGTTGCTCTTTATTGATCTAGATGGTTTTAAGCGGGTGAATGACACGTTTGGCCATAAGACAGGCGATGAATTATTGATTTGTGTGGCCCGGCGAGTGGCGACATTACTACCCGATGAAGCTCGCTTCTATCGGCTGGGGGGAGATGAGTTTGTGATTACTCTCCATGGCGAAACTTGGACCGCTTCCCATGGCATGCGCTTGAGTCAGCAGATCATCACAGCGCTGTCAGAGCCTTTTTCCATAGAAGGACGAGTTATCCGAATTGGCTCTAGCATCGGCGTTCGAGATATTACTCCCCCTGCTGAAGGGGTCACGGTGGATGATGTGTTGGCAGATGCAGATACTGCCATGTATCAGGCCAAGGTTAAACGAAATTGTGTGGTCTTGTTCAATGCAAGTCGGGTTTCCTAGCGAGGCTTTTTCCGGAGATGGGGTTAAAGCTTCGGCTCCTTAAATCCCTTGTCTTGCAGCAAACGCTCAATTTTGGCGCGGTGGGCAGTTTCCCAGGCTTCTAGGGAAGTGGCTGCATCTTTCTCTGCGCGGGCTTTGGCGATCGCATAGACTGGCCCGGCTTCTGATGCGGGTACAACCGAAATTCCTTCCTCATCGGCAATGATGATGTCGCCTGCTTGAACCGTCACGCCACCGCAGCTCACGGGCTGCTGCAAGTCACCTAGGGTTTGCTTGACACCAGGAATAGGGATGACGCCCCGAGCGAAAACTGGAAATTGACATTCACGGACTTCAGCCAGGTCGCGCACTACGCCATCGATGATGAAGCCTGCAATGCCGAGTTTTTTGGCAACCGCGCAGACATTGCCACCGGACATGGCGAAATGATTGGCCGGGTCTGCTCCACCGCCATCTACCACGATGACAGAGCCGGGAGCTGCTCGATAGAGAGCTGCGTGGAGCATCAGGTTATCGCCGGGGGCGCAGCGTACGGTGTAGGCTGGCCCGGCGATGCGAGGCATGGGCTGCCACAGGGGCCGGATGCTGATGTCCATGAACTGCGATCTAGCTAAACCATCGGCATAGGCGGTAGGGCAGATGTCGCGAAATTTGGCGTAGTCAGTCATGGGAGCATCATGGGCTAGGTGGCCAAGGTGAGCGAGTTAGCTGCGCTCAACGGCATAGGTTGCTACCAGCTTATACTCCGCTCCGGCAGCCACCTCAATCACCTCATTGGCAGCATTGACCGTCTCAACGCAAACCATTGTCTTATAGGCATCATCTTCTAAGTCGCCAGACTTTGCCGAAATCTCCGCCCAGGGATTCCAAATCACAGCGGTCTTGCTGCCTGTTGAATCAATCTTGATGCTGCGGCTCAGGGCGG
>CALLPZ010000079.1 GCA_938015405.1 uncultured Pseudanabaenaceae cyanobacterium | reverse complement strand
GCCCGAGTAATCGCCTGACGGATCCACCAGTAGGCGTAGGTCGAAAACTTGTAGCCCTTTGTGGGGTCGAACTTCTCAACACCGCGCTCTAAGCCAATCGAACCTTCCTGGATCAGGTCCAAAAACTCCAAGTTACGCTTCTGATATTTCTTGGCAATGGAGACCACGAGACGCAAATTGGCCTCAATCATCTTGCGCTTGGCCCGCTCGCCTTCGCGCAGCAACTGCTTCAGTGCCTTAACTGATACCTCGGCAGCGGCAGCCCACTCTTTTTGGGTGGGGTCTCGATCCAAAGAGGCTGTCAGGTCGGCCTTGACCTGCAACAGTGCCATCAGCTTTTGAACCTGTTTGCCAAAGATGATTTCTTCTTCATGGGTCAACAAGGGAACGCGACCGATCTCATGGAGATAGGTGCGCACAGTGTCTGTATGAAGCACCGTTTTGGTAGACCCAGTTTTACTAGAGGTGGCCATTATTCGCTGGACTCCGTTAGTTCGTTGACGGTGAGCCGCGATGCTCACAGATTGCGCGGGTAACAGTTCGTGCAAATAAAACCTGAGTGGATCCAACCTGAGTGAGGTTGAACTAAGCCCCAGCCGTAGCGTCTGGGCAGGTTATGTCAGAAGGAAGATCCCGGAAAATCAGACGGTGAGAGCCATCTAACTTTGCTTGGGAGGCCAACTAAGGAAAGGAAAATAACATGGGCTCTACGGATGCACAAGTAGATCAAAGATGGTTCTCACCCTTTGCCCTCATAAGGGATGCCTGTACAAATGACAGACAATGTTTTGATATGGCTGAAACCCTTTGAAAACAGACTTCCTAGCGACTGACCTGGTGGGTTGCTCGTGAATTACTCCTAGATCGTAAGGGGCCAAACAATTTGTGGAAGGTGCGGTTGACCGAAGCCATTAGCAACGTCCTTTCTCCCCGAAAATGACCGAAAACGGAGACCCCATTGCTTGACCTAGGGAGGCAACCCTCTCCCCCTAAGACGTTCTCCCTAAGCCAAATGTTTCAAACGGGGAGGGGAATGGAGGGTGAGAGAGATTCGGTTACCTCTACTGCAGCAGGCTCTTTCTCCATCGTTCTCGCTCAAGAATATAGTACTCTTGTTTGTGCTTCAAGTGTAATACGAACAGATAATTAACACTGCTTGGTGACGACTTTAGGAATGTAGGTGTGAGCCATCGCCCCAGACTTTTGCATTTTGAGGATGACTGGACAGGGACATTGTCTTAAATGAGAATCCTGGATTTTGTCTGATTCCGAGGTCTTTGTCTCTCCAGGGACCTTCAGGGGCAAAGCGTTGAGATACCATTAAAGGCCTGTCTCATCCGATTTATATGACTGCCGCCGTCGCATTGCAAAATGTCGTTAAACGCTTTAGTGACAAGCCGGTTGTCGATCAGCTCTCCTTTGACATTCAACCTGGAGAAATGTTTGGCCTGTTAGGCCCCAATGGTGCCGGTAAGTCCACCACCATCCGCATGATTACAACCCTGACTGAGCCCAGTGAGGGGGAGATTTCGGTGATGGGGAATAGCATCGATGACCGGGCTGCGGTCTTGAGCAGTATTGGGGTGGTCCTCCAGCAGGTGAGTGTGGATGCGGACCTAACGGTGTGGGAAAACATGGAATTCCATGGCCGTATGCACCACATTTCCAAGGGCGATCGCCAACAGCGCATCAACCATTGGCTGGAATATGTCGAGCTTGCTGATCGCCGCAACGATCTCGTCAAAACCCTGTCGGGTGGCATGAAGCGTCGATTGCAAATTGCCCGGGCCCTATTACATCAGCCCAAGATTCTCTTTTTGGATGAACCCACCGTGGGATTGGATCCCCAGACTCGCCGACGGCTCTGGGAGATTATCCGCGAGCTCAATAAGGAGCAGGGCATGACCATGTTGATGACGACTCACTACATGGATGAGGTGGAGTATCTGTGCGATCGCATCGGCATTATGGACAACGGCAAGCTCATTGAAATGGGCACCTTGGAGGAATTACGCGATCGCCATGGTCGAGGCCTAGTCATGACCCAGAAGAGCGGGGAGTCCGGTGGAAGCTGGGACTATCAGTTTTTCCCTACGGAACAGGATGCTGCACAGTTTCTAGAAGCTCAACCCGATAAGACTGGCATGATGGTGCGGGCTTCCAATTTGGAAGATATTTTTGTGGAGTTGACTGGGCGGAACCTGGATTAATCTTTCAGAGAAAGCTTGGCAAATGATCCGGCAAATGGCGTAACAAGTTTCCAAGCCTTAGGGTTCTATGGTTTTATGGGTGCTGCTACAACCCATTGCGACAAAACCTTGTTGTTGGTTTTGCCAATAGAGGATTGCAGCACATTAACTCCTTCCATTCACCATGGCAGTTTCCCTCGCAGCCAAGCTAGAAGCCATTTTGTATCTCAAGGGCAGACCACTGCGTTTGAATGAGCTGGCTGTCTATGCCCAGTGCACTAAGCAGGAAGCCGGTGATGCCCTGATTGATCTCATGGAGACTTACAGTGAGCGCGATAGTGCTCTGGAGATCTCTGAGTCGAAGGAGGGCTATCTACTGCAGCTTAGGCCTGCCCTGAAGGAGTTGGTGCATACTTTGGTGCCTGTTGATTTGGGCGTAGGAGTGTTGCGAAGTTTAGCGGCGATCGCCCTCAAAAATGGCCTGACCCTCAGTGAATTGGTTGACCTACGCGGGTCTGGAGCCTACCAGCATGTGCAAAAGCTGGTAGCGGAAGGCTTTGTCCAAAAGCGCCATCACAAAGACAGCCGCTCTGCCAAACTGCGTATTACTGACAAGTTCCATCAGTACTTTCAAATTGATCAACTTCCAGAGATCAAGCCTCCTAAATTGGCGCCTGAGGCAGTTCAGCTGAAGTTGGAAGAAGCGATTGAAGAAGAAGAATTTGAGGCAGAAATTGAGGCCCTAGAGTCACCGGAGACCTCAGAAGATGAGGCTGGGAAAGCATCAGTCAGTAGCGACGAAGCGGGCTCCGAGTCCAATGAATTGCCGGATGAATCACCAGATGAAAGTCAAGAGACCTCAGCCCCTGCAGAGTTGACTCAGGCTGAGCCGACTGCTGGCGAACCTCTGCTTCAAGCTGTTCCCCAGGCAGAGTCAGTCGTGGGAATGGCTGATTTGTAATCTTTGATTGGCCCTGTATGAGCTGAGCAGTGGTAGGGGAGCTTTCAACTGTTCGCAGCACCTTTGAAAAGCTCACCCTGGACATTTCTTTGAACATTCATTCGCAGAAGGTTGCTGTTGAAGTGAGTGCTAACGTTTTCTGTTACGAAACATTATGTAGGACCGTTCCTTAACGCTGCGTTACAGTGGGTGTAGTTAAGAAATCCTGCCGATTGATTTTGATCGAAGGAATTCTCCGGCTTTATCCGAGAGAAATTGGCGAATTCTCTCTCGCATTTGCCCCGCAATGAGGTATTCATACGTAATTCCATGGCGTTTAGCTCCGATTTATTTGGCCCCGAGGGTGACTCCCAAGCTGCAAATGAGCTGTTGAATTATCTACAGCATCAGCCGCCTGAGGTTCTGTCTCGGGTTGCAAAATCTGTGACGCCTGAGGTTCGCCAAATTGTCAGCCAGAACGTGCAAGGGCTGCTAGGAATGCTTCCCAATGAGCATTTCAATGTCCAGGTCACGACGAATCGAGATAACCTTTCCGGTCTGTTGGCTTCAGCGATGATGACAGGGTATTTCTTACGCCAGATGGAACAGCGCATGGAGCTGGAAACCCAAATTACTGGCATGGGGTTTGGAGAAAATGAGTCCGAATCGTCCGACAGCGCTGACTAAGTAGGCTCGACGGAGGTGTGCCTCGGGTCATATCATCCACTGCATCTTGCCCCTCATCATTTCTCAAGCTCCTGGCAATCATTTGAGTTGTCAGGAGCTTTTCGCTGTTGGAATAGTTCCCTTTCAGGGGCTTAGGCTCGGGAATGGGCTTGATGCCAATGCTCTGCCTGGAGACGCATTTGCCCCAGAACTTCGGGGTCCATGCGGTTTAGCTGAGCCAGGATGAGGTTCATGCGACCCTGGGACTTGAGGCGATCGCGATGCCTGGCGAGAAAGTCCCAGTAGAAATAATTGAAGGGACAGGCTTGCTCTCCGAGTTTCTCCTTGGGCTTATAGCAACAGCCTTTACAGTAGTCACTCATCTTATTGATGTAGTTCGCTGAAGCTGCATAGGGTTTTGAAGCGAGCATGCCGCCATCGGCAAACAGGCCCATGCCAATCACATTGGCCTGCATGACCCAGTCATAGGCATCAATAAAGGCGGAATGGAACCAGCTCTCGGTTTCCTGGGGATTGAGACCTGCAATGAGGGAGAAATTGGCCAGAATCATCAGCCGCTGAATGTGGTGAGCGTAGCCGGTGCGTAGGGTCTGGTCGAGGGATTGCTTGAGACAGTTCATTTCCGTGTCGCCATCCCAGAAGAACTGAGGCAAGGGCTGCTGATGGTCAAACCAGTTCTGCTGGCCGTAATCCTCATCAAAATACCGATAGAGGCCATACATGTATTCCCGCCAGCCCATCACCTGGCGAATAAAGCCCTCCACACTTGCGAGGTCTAGTTGTTGTTCAGAATAGGCCTGCTCCACCGCTTGAACCACCTCTAGGGGCTGGAGTAGGCCCAAGTTTAGATAGGGAGACAGCAATGCATGCCACATCGTGTCTTCTCCAGTCACCATGGCGTCCTGAAATGGGCCAAAGGTTTTGAGCCTGACCGTCACAAAGTTGTCCAGAACCTCTAGGGCTTGCCCTCGGGTCACGGCCCAATGGAACGGCTCTACCTCTCCAAAACCTGGCAAGGCTTCAGTACGGATATCCTCAATCACCGACTGGGTAATCTCATCAGGGGCAAATCTAAGTGGTTTGGGTGGCTCTAGCCCGGTTTTAGGTGGCTTGCGGTTTTGCTTATCGAAGTTCCACTTACCTCCCACTGGCTGGTCTGCCTCCATCAAAATGCCGAAGCGTTTTCGTCCAGCACGATAGAAATTCTCCATGCGTAGCTGTTTATAGGGAGCTGCCCAGGCTGAAAACTCTTCTTCTGACCAGAGAAAGTGGTTATTGGGATACCAATGGAGCGGGCAGGGCAGTTCCAAGCGGTCGATCGCCTGTCGAAAGGGGCGATCGCTGGGGTCCATAACCCGAAGTTCGGCGATGCCTTCTTGCTGGATGATGTCGTTGAGCTCAGC
>CALLPZ010000078.1 GCA_938015405.1 uncultured Pseudanabaenaceae cyanobacterium | reverse complement strand
CATCACCCGTTTGGGGTGGTTCGATGCACGGAAAGAAGGTTGGGGGTATAGAAACTGATCTGAATGTGTCATAGCACTGTCCTGATGTTAGGTAATCAATAGGCTGCCGAATTTGCTTAACCTATCCTTAACTTAACCCATCCTTAACTTTGGCGAGTAGGCCAAAAGTACTGCTATTTGGTTTTTTAATGTTTTTTTAACATTTGAAAATGCCTTTTAAGGCTTCCTCCCTATTGTCGGCTCTCAATAGCTGTAATGGTCTGATCTTGCCTTTGCAGGGTGATCCCATGGACCGAAGTTCGCTGAGAATTCGGCCTAGCATTCAGAGTCTCAGGCCTCTACTAAGCTTCCTGGAGCACCTTCTCCATCATTTGGTTCCCTTAACAGTTCGCAAACTAGGGCGTGACTGTTCTCAGGCGAGCCCGTGAGTAGGCCTTTCCTCAAGCACCTCAAACAGATTTGTGGTTAATGTTCTTTTGAAACTCATCACTCTGTTCTTTGAGAATCAGGTGTGTGGGCTTAGAGCCGCCACTGGCAGTGGGGCGCTTTATCTAAAAGGGTCGGAGTAAAGGTTGAATTGAATTACCTGGCTAAAAATGAGGTTGATTTAGCCGTTGTTTCTCGGTTCGTAATAAAAACTTCTTCTCCTAGGGAGAGGGCTACAGCGATCTATAGAATTGGATATAGATCAAAATTTCGGTGTCCGCGCATGAATGCCCCCCAGCCACTCTACGAAGGCAAGGCCAAGCTCATTTACCCCACGGACGATCCATTGGTGTTGCGGGCCTACTTTAAGGATGATGCCACTGCCTTTAATGCTCAAAAGAAGGGCAGCATTACCGATAAAGGGGAGATTAACTGCACCGTTTCTAGCTATCTCTTCCGCCATTTAGAGTCTGACGGCATTGCAACCCACTGGATTGACCAGCCCTCCCCCCGCGAAATGCGCGTGCGTGCGGTCAAAATTGTCCCGTTAGAAGTGGTGGTGCGGAACATTGCAGCGGGGAGTCTCTGTCAACAAACAGGGATTCCTTTAGGCACGCCCTTGGATGAGCCCCTTGTGGATTTCTACTTCAAGGACGATGCCTTAGGGGATCCTTTGCTAACCCGCGATCGCATTTTGCTCATGAAGGTGGCGACGGAGGATCAGATCGATCAGCTGAAAACGCTCTCCCTGATGGTTAACAAGCACCTCGGTGCTTTTTTCAAGACCTGCGACATTACTTTGGTCGACTTCAAGCTGGAGTATGGTCTCGATTCGGATGGACAAATGCTCCTAGCCGATGAAATTAGTCCAGACACCTGTCGTTTGTGGGACACCCTGGAAACGGATCCTGAGCGACGTGTGATGGACAAAGACCGCTTCCGCAAGGACTTAGGCAGTGTCGAAGAGGCCTATAGACGCGTTTTAGCGCGGGTCATGGCCCACTGCTAAGAGGCAGGGGTCAATAGGGTAAAATCAGGGCGATTTAGTTAAGTTGCATGAAGCATGGGTTTCGGGACAGTTCCTGCGGAGCTGGTTTCCCATGCCTTCGCTGAGTTGCAGCGAAGGCTGAGCGTGGCTCAGATCTGCCGGTGACATTTTGCCGATGCAATTCTGCTGGTAAACGTGTGGTGTGACGAACAGGAAAACTGTGAACCGTAAATCTCTTTATTGCTGTCCGACGATCTTGGCTGCCCTGGCAGCTACCACTGCCATGGGTTTAGCGGCCCCTGTACGGGCCCAAGAGGCTGCAGAGCCTCAGGCGGAAGTTGCCGTTGTGCTAGAAGAGGCGATTGAGGAAGACGTTTCCTTGAGTCTTGATGCGCCGCTCCTGAGCTTGGCAGACGAGCAGGTGTCTACTGCTGAAACAATTGTCTCTGTCGCTGAGCCGGAACCCCCGGCCGCGATTGAGGATGCAGCTGGAGAGCAGCTCGCCGTTACTGAGCCTTCGCTGCTGACGAACTCAGAAGTTGCTGTTCCTGAGATTGCTGCTGAAGTTGCAGTTGCTTCGGAAGTTGAAACCGTTGCTGCTGCGACTGGCACTGCCACTACTCCGATCCCTGTCTGGTCCTCGGATGCAGAGATTGCACCTGTCCTTGCAGGGCTGGTTGCCAATGGCGAGACTGAGACAACACTGGCTCAAGATTCCGTTGCAGTGGCTGTTGAGCTAGAAGAGTCTGCGGCGGGAACTCAGCTGGATGGGGAAGTTGATCTCGCTTTAGGCACTGAACAGCTTGAAGCCGATTCTTCCGCCATTGCACCGTTTGAACCTACGGCAGAATTGCCGGTCGCGATCGCAAACCTCGTTCAGTCTGCGGATGCTGAGCTGGTGGATGTCGAGTCTGCGGATGCTGCTCCTGTGGATGTGCAACTCGCCCAGGTGCCGACTCGTCCCGATGCTGTGCCCGGTGCAGGTGATACTGGCGTTTCTGAAGCTGAACAGCCTCGCGTTCTCGTGGCAGAAGTTCAGGTCAGTGGTGTAGATGGCAACCCCGAGGAAGAGCTACTGCTCAATGCAGTGTATGACTCGATCCAGACTCGCCCAGGCCAGCCCACCACCAGTAGCCAACTCCAGGAAGATCTCAATTCCATCTTTGCGACTGGCTACTTCGCCAATGTGAACTTCCTGCCCGAGGATACGCCTTTGGGGGTACGCGTTCGCTTCATTGTTGATGTCAACCCTGTATTGAATCGGGTTGTTGCTCCCGAAACCCAGGTTCTACCGGATGAGGTTGTGGAGCAGGCCTTCGCCTCTCAATATGGTCAAACCCTAAACTTCAACGACCTCCAAGATGGCGTTAAGCGCGTTAACACTTGGTACCAGGACAATGGTTTTGTCTTGGCTCAAGTTGTGGATGCCACCAAGATTACTGAAGATGGCACCGTGAATCTGCAAATTGCCGAAGGCATTGTGGATAGCATTGATGTGCGCTTCCTAGATGCTGATGGGAACCCCACGACTGAGACTGGGGAGCCTGTCCAAGGTCGCACCAAATCCTACATTGTGACTCGGGAGTTTTCCTTGGAGCCTGGGGATGTCTTTAGCCGGGATGAGGTCGAGAAAAGCTCCCAACGCGTCTTCGGTCTGGGCATTTTTGAGGATGTACGTCTGTCCTTAAACCCTGCTGCCGATGACCCGAGCAAGGTTGTGGTGGTTGTCAATGTCATCGAAGCTCGCTCTGGCTCTATTGGTGCCAGTGGCGGTGTGAGCTCTGCGAGTGGTTTGTTTGGCTCCTTCAGCGTGGGTCAAGAAAACTTCCGTGGTCGGAATCAGAAGCTGCGCAGTGAGATCACCCTGGGCCAGCGAGACTTCTTGTTTGATGTGGGCTTTACCGACCCTTGGATTAAGGGCGATCCCTTCCGCACCTCCTATACGGTGAATGCGTTCCGCCGCCGTTCTATTTCCCTGATTTATTCTGGTGGTGATAAAGATGTGGATTTACCAAACGGTGATACCCCGCGCATTCTGCGTACGGGTGGGGGCCTGCGTTTTTCCCGACCCCTGTCCAAGAACGTGTTCGAACCTGCTGAATGGAATGCATCTGCTGGTTTGCAGTATCAACGTGTTTCCATTCGAGATCAGGATGGCGATAGCGAAAGCCAAGATGAGTTTGGTAACGATCTCACCTTCAGCGGTGATGACAACGATGACTTGATCTTGCTGCAATTGGGCGCAGCCCGCGATCGCCGCAACAGCCGGGTCCAGCCCACCCGAGGTAGCATCACCCGTCTCAACCTGGACCAATCGGTTCCCATTGGCAGCGGCACCATTTTGATGAACCGCGTCCGTGTCAACCACAGCCAGTTCTTTCCTGTGAACTTCCTGCGCCTTACTGCGGCCTGTAAGGAGTCTGGTTCAAACCCAACGGATTGCCCCCAGACCTTGGCTTTCAATATCCAAGCGGGTAACATCTTCGGCGATCTTCCTCCCTATGAGGCGTTCTCAATCGGTGGTAGCAACTCCGTGCGTGGCTACGGAGAAGGCGAAGTGGGGAGTGGCCGTCGTTTCCTTCAGGCCACAGCAGAGTATCGTTTCCCAGTCTTCTCCTTTGTCGGTGGCGCACTGTTTGCCGATGTGGGTACGGATTTGGGCTCTGGTGAGGATGTGCCTGGCGATCCTGCTGGCATTCGTGAGAAGCCCGGTAGTGGTTATGGTGTGGGCTTGGGCGTTCGTGTCCAATCTCCCCTGGGTCCCATTCGTGCGGACTATACAGTCTTTACGGACGATGGTGATAGCCGCTTCCAGTTTGGTATTGGTCAGCGCTTTTAGCACTGTTGTTTAGGTTGAGTTTGATAGACAGAAAGAAGTCCCAGCGTGTATTTGGCCGCTGGGACTTCTTTCTGTCTATAGGAAGTCTGGAACCACAAGCTCGATGCCCTATCCCTCATTGGCTCTAGGTCTTGGGGGGAATGGGAGCGCAAGATTGGCCGATCAGATGTGGTGTGGTGCCTTTAGAGTTAAGCGAGGAGCCAGCCCCACAATGATGTGGAACTGGCTCATGAGTAATATATAAAATCGAGTAATGTTTTATACTCCTGAGAGAAGAAATATTTATCCAGACTCTCTCTAAAATCTTGTACATTAGGGGTACTTTCACGAAAGTGAAAAAATCGCCCAGCTCTTCTAAAGCCCCCAGAGCTGGGCGAATCACCTGCAAGGACAGTTAGCTCGTCAGTCGCATATTCGCGGGCCGAAACCTAGCGAAGTCAGCGTCCGAGTTGCTTTCCTCTTGGCTGTGTCTATTATGTCTCGCCCATCAGCGAGTCACTATGGCGCAACTACGCATCTTGCATCGAGTTTGTTCTGTCAAGATTCGTTGATTTACTGAAGCGCCAATTTCTTTCTGAAAAGGCTAGTTAATCTCTGAAATCCCCTTGCCGCATAGATTTGGAAGAGCAAAAGTCCCGCACCCCTATTGTCAGGGATGCGGGACTTTTGACTTTGAAGCTGATTGCTCGCTCAATTTCCATGAGCATGTCTAGATCGACTGGGTGAGTGCTGGATCCCTAGATCTTGTCGCAGCAGTCTCACTCTTCGGTTGGGGGAGCCCCATTTAAAATAAGGAATCGCCTAGTTCCTCTAAAGCCCCCGGAACTAGGCGAATCACCTGCAAGGACAGTTAGCCGCCTGGGAAATGCAATCCTGCTGAGCTAGGCCCAGTCATGAATGCGTCCCAATTGGCTTTCCTCTTGGCTGTACCAATTGTGCCCAGGATGACAAACTCCTCACCCGGCGCATACACGCATTTCCCGTGGGTTTAGTAGGGCTGCTTCCGTGAATTCACTTCACCTCCTGTTTGTGGGCTGATATGGGCGCATTCTCGTGAATTCATCTTGTGCCCAGGCCATGTTGACCTTGCTTGGATCTGGCCTAGCCAATTGGGACTGTTGGACTCAGATTGGCTTGTGAATCTGGAGTTGGAGAGCTGCGTTGGCACGATCGCAACTTAACGATCGCGATTGACTGCAATTTGAGCCTTACGGAGCAGGGCGACTGTAGTGCGTCAGTTCAATGAGTGCATCCATAAGGGCAGTGGCGATCGCCGTGCCCCCGCGACTGCCCTCCAAGCTAATCCAGGACGTAGCCGTATTTCTTAAGCTGTTCTTCACTGCCATAGCCTCGCCAGCACCAGGCGGGGTCGCAATGATAAGCGCTGGGTCAATGAGCTGCTTTTTGAGCAGTCCAATGACGCTCTCTAAGGCATTTGCAGACTCGCCGATGACGTAAATACCCTTAGGGTAACGTTGGGCTAGGGTCTCCATGCCGCTGGCGACCCTGGGGCGCTGACGTTGGGGACGCGTGATTGCTTCCAGGGCACAGTAGACCGGATTGGCAAAGCTACCCTGAATGGTCGGCATGAGTGCAACCTGTATGGCGGGGACGTCCACCACAATGGTGCAGCGGGCGGAGAGTGCAGCAGCCCCTGCTGATAAGACGGATTTGGAAATTTGTAGCTGGGATACCAGCGTTGGATCTCCAGTGGCATGGACAATGCGGCGAGCCACTTCATACAGTGCCGGTGATAGATCGCTTCCGGGGCGAAGATCACGATCCAATTCCGCGAGGGCTCTTGCGGTGGCGGGATGCCAGTCCATAGGCCAAAGGTAAAGATATGCGAAGTGAACGAAGTCAATGCTCTAATCTAGGAGCTCTCGTCAAGCCTTGGCGTTTTGAAGCCTTAGCGATCTTCAACTAGATAGATTCATCGCAGCCATTATTCTACTGCGGTGTCTTGAATCTGAGCTGGGAAGTAAAGCACTTGGCGCATTTGGCTTAGAACTGCTGGGAAGCTTCTCGGAAGGCCATTCACAGGGCATTCAAGCCTCCAACCAACCTGCGAAGGAGCTTTTCAGTATGCTCGAAACATAAAAATGATGGCTTGGAGCCCATGGGGGGTGACTGCCCCCAAACCGCAGATTTATCAGAAGACAAGACGATTTTGCTGTTAACAAGCTAAATTGTCTGTGCCTGTTCTTCGCCTCCTTTTCGACCACAAGGGAAATCCATCATGGATCTGTTTGCACCGCTAACCTCAATGGTGTTTATCGCTGTCGCCTACATCGCGGGGTCAGTCAAGATTATTAATGAAGGAGAAGCGGCCCTGGTGGAGCGCTTCGGGCGCTATCAACGCACCCTCGCCCCAGGTTTGAATTTCACGCTTCCCATTGTGGACACCATCGTCATCGATACCACTCGAGAGCAGGTGTTTGATGTTCCGCCCCAGGATGCGGTGACGCTGGATGGTGTACCTCTCAAAGCTGATGCGGTTGTCTTTTGGGAAATCAAAGATCTCTACAAAGTTCACTACAACGTCGATGACGTGAAAGAGGCGATTGAAAACTTTGTCTTGACCAATCTGCGTACTGCGGTGAGTCAAATGTCTTTGATGGAAGTTCTGGCGGCTCGTTCTGATTTGAACAGCACTTTGCTCACTGAGCTGAACTCCGTGACCGACGACTGGGGCGTTAATATTCGCCGAGTGGATGTTAAGGATATTGACCCCAGCGAAAGCGTGGTCAAGAGCATGGAAATGCGCCGCGTGGCTGAGGAGCAAAAGGCGGCGGCAATTTTGGAAGCTCAGGGTAAGAAGCAGGCGGCCATTGAAGAAGCTGAAAGCCGTAAGGTCGCAGCCATCTATGAAGCTGAGGGCATTCGCGAAGCCGTGCATCGCATTGCTGAGGCTGTTCAATCTAACCCCGACCAACAAGTGGCCCTAAAGGAAGTGGTGAAGTACCTGGTCGCTCAGCGCTACGTAGCAGCCAATGAAAAAATTGGCGAGAGCAACAATGCCAAGGTTCTGTTTATGGACCCCCGCAGCCTCACCGATGCCTTGGACGAGCTGGTTGCTGGTGACACCCCCACCTTGCCTGGTGGCGGTGCCTAAGTGGCATGCAGCCTGTTTGATTCATCAGGGATGAAACTTACAGTCAAACTAAGCCCCCTCGGAGAACATTCTCCGAGGGGGCTTTTGGGTTTAAGAGAGCTCAAAGCGACATCACCAATTAAGAATTTTCAATGCTGTCGTCGCTGCTGCTCATTGGTGGTTCAGCCTCGGCGTCACTCGTTTCTGGCGCAGGCTGGTCTTCTGGGAGCAATGGTTCGCCTTCCCCGGCGATGATGCTGCGCACTCGCTCCAATTCCAAGTCACTGAGGTAGTCGATCGCCCAATTGGCTTGCCGTTGCAACATGTGGAAAGGATAGGTATGAGCCACACCCACCACTGAAATGCCAGCGGCTTTCGCAGCCTGAATGCCTGCAAAGGTATCTTCAATCGCTAGACAGTTTTCTGGCTGCAACTCTAAATCCGGATTAGCTTGGTTGAGTTGCTTAACGGCAAGCTGATAGCCATCAGGCTTGGGTTTACTAGTGGTGATATCGTCTCCAGCGACGATGATTGGAAAATATTGGCGGAGATTGAGACGGTCCAGCACAAGCTCCACTTCACTGCGTAGAGCACCACTAACCACAGCCAGTTTTAAATCTGCTTCGCTGAACTGCTCAATCAGTTCCGTTAAACCGGGATAGCTAGGCAGTTCATCCATCGCCGCGAGCTTGGCTTTGTAGGCCGCTGATTTTTGAGCCAGGAGACGATCTAAGTCTGCCTCGCTCAGGACCCGGCCTCGGCGGCTTAAGAGCTCCCAGATGCAGGCGCGATCGCTCCGTCCCAGACAAATTTCTGCAAACTCACCGGGCTGCGATCGCAGATTTTCACTTAGCAATAGGTCTGCAATCAATTCTTCATGGATGGGCTCATCATTAATGATGACGCCATTGAAATCAAACAGGATGGCTTTGAGTGTCATAAGCCGATGCAGACGGACGAGTACAAAAGCAAAC
>CALLPZ010000077.1 GCA_938015405.1 uncultured Pseudanabaenaceae cyanobacterium | reverse complement strand
GCTACATATTGGCTGGCATCTTTGGCCGTTGTCATGATGATGGGCAATTCATGGGAGGAATGGGTTTGACGAATTTTCCCTAAGGTTTCTATGCCATCCATACCTGGCATCATGATGTCCAAGAGAACCAAGTTGATACTGGAATCAGTCGCGATCGCTTCGAGAGCAGCTAGGCCACTATCAACGGCAATCACCTTGTAACCTTTGCGACCTAAGCGACGAATCAGTAGCTTACGGTTGTTTAAGATGTCATCAACCACAAGGATCGTGCCTTTGGAGCCAGGCGTTGGAGGAACAGTGGCCTCTGTTGGTGTTTCAGCGATTGAAGAGACGGATTGCTTCTCAGAGGCAAACACTTTGGGGGGCGTCGATTGAACAATAGCGTTGTTGGATTCGACTACGGATGGTTTGTGAAAATTAGGCTGCATCGTTTCAGGCTCTCCCAAGGAGTCGGTGCTCAAAGCATTGAGCGGCTGGCTCTCTGGGGTTGGAGCCTGGACGATCTCAGAAGATAATGCCGCTAAAGTTGGCTGTACATCTGATGCCTGATGGGATGTTTGTGAGACATCTTGGGCTGAGTCAGAAGCACTTGTTACAGATGGCTTCGGATTTAAGAAACTTTCTATTTTTTCCAGTAGGCGAGGCAGCCGAACAGGCTTTGTTTCATATTCGTCGCAGCCGACCTCAAGGGCGTGATTGCGATCGCCTACCATGGCATGAGCTGTTAAGGCTATGATCGAAATGTGGGTTGTGGCCGGAGCGGCTTTGAGTCGGCGAGTGGCCTCCCATCCATCAATCTTGGGTAGGTCCAGATCCATCAAAATCAGATCGGGCAGCTCTGCCGTGGCTTTCTCGATGCTTTCCTCACCATCTGCGGCCTCAATCACTTCGTAGCCTCTGCTTTTGAGACGGCGGGCAAGCAGCTTGCGATTGGGATCGTTATCTTCGACTAGCAGAATCTGTGCCATGGTGGTCTCTTTCCTCTTTCAAGCAGCAGATGGATTCGATGCCAAGAATGGCTGGGGGGCAATGGTTAAGGACTAGGTCAGTTTGACTAAAATGCGATCGCCTTCCACCTTTGCAGCGTAGGTCTGAAGGGGTGATTCCGCGGGGCCTGTGGTGACCTCGCCCGAGGCAGAGAAACGTGAGCCATGGCAGGCACAGAAGATATCCTGGTCATTTATTTGCCAGCCCACATTGCAACCCCGGTGGGTACAAACAGAGGAGAAGACTTGGATTTTAGTTGTATCTTCAAGTTGACGCACAACCAAAATGCTATTGCCATTGGCCATTTGATAGCGAAAGCTGCCACTTTCGCTGAGATTACCCATTGACCCCACATCGATAAAGCCATCGCTGCGAATCGGCTTGCTTGCCTGCGGCTTGGAAGTTTCAGCCTTCTCACTTACATCAGCACTCGATTTAACACAGGCAGTGAGGGCTACAGGCAGGGAGGCTGCAATGGCGTTCACACCAACCCATTTCATAAAAGCACGACGTTCCATGGTTAAGGGGTTCATTGGGTGAGGGTAGAAGAGCTGACTTCTGCTGAATTAACGATTTCCTGTAATTCTTTGAGCAAGCGCTGTTGGTCGATACTGCCTTTTTGATGAATTCCCAGGACGGTTTGCTCTAAGCGTTGGCGTTCAGAAATCGTTAAATCTTGAGCTGTAATCACAACAATGGGAATGGCGGACCAATCTTCGTTCTGGTGTAGGGCTTGGATGAATTCAAAGCCATCCATTTCTGGCATCATCAAATCCAATAAAATCAGATTGGGAAGGGAATCAGTCTGCTTCAGTTTGGCCAGGGCCAGTTGACCATTGCTGGCAGACTGAGCATTCCAGCCCTGCTTCTCCAGCGTGCGTTCTAGCAGCATCCGTGCTTCAAGGGTATCGTCTACCACAAGCGCCGACGGACTCCCCTGGGAGTTGAGTCGATACTTCTCTAGAATGCCTAGCAGCACATCCTTCTTCATGGGTTTAGGCAAGTATTCTGCAGCCCCCAGGGAATAGCCCAGCCTTCCATCGTCTAGCATGGTTTGCAGAATCACAGGAATATGACTCAGGGCTGGATCTGCTTTGAGTTGGACCAGAACTTGCCAACCATTCATCTTGGGCATGACAACATCCAGGATGATAATGTCCGGAATATGTTGCTCTGCCAACTCTAAGCCTGTTAAACCATTGTCTGCGACCAGAACCTGATATCCCCGACTACTGAGGGTACGTTGCATCAGCTGCCTGACATTTGCATCGTCATCAATCAGGAGAATAAGACAGCCCGTCCGCTCGCTTGAGGTATTGGGCTGTGGGCATTCCTGCTTGACGGGGCGATCTGCATTAACACCCGCAACGGCTTCAGCTTTCAATCCCTCCTGAGTGGGCTGGGGGAACTGAGCAGGCTCTAAGACCGTTTGGGGCAGGCAAATGCAAAATGTGGTTCCCTTTCCAAGTTCGCTTGAAACTGTGATATTCCCCCCCATCATGTCAACAAAATTCTTGCTGATCGAGAGCCCAAGTCCGGTACCACCGTAGTTCCGAGTTGTTGAATTATCTGCTTGGGTGAAAGCATCAAAGATCTTCTCCAACTGCTCCGGCGCCATGCCAATGCCACTATCACTCACTTCGAAATGAATCCAATTGCCATCCGGCTGTTCCGTTTGGGAAAGAGCTAGGGTGACAGTGCCATTCTTCGTAAATTTATTAGCGTTGCTGAGAAGATTGAGTAGGCATTGGCGAACTTTAACGATGTCAGCATGGAGATTACCAATGTCTTCAGGCTGCTTGATCACCAGGGCATTGCCATTCTCCTCCACTAGAGGACGAATCGTGGCTGTAACCTCCTTCATGAGGGATTGAAGGCTCACTGTTTCGAGGAAAAGCTCCATTTTCCCAGACTCAACCTTAGCCAGATCGAGGATGCCATTAATCAGACCTAGGAGATGCTCGCCTGACTGACGAACAGTTTGAATATCTTCGAGCAGGTCCTCTTGCCCCGTTTCCTTTGCTTCTTCCTCAATGACTTCGCTATAGCCAATGATGGTATTGAGCGGTGTGCGGAGTTCATGGCTCATATTGGCCAGGAAGTCACTCTTGGATTTGCTGGCTTCTTCAGCTTTGGTTCGCTCCGCCTCAGCCTTAGCCCGTTCTGTCTCTGCGTTCATCCGCTCAGATTCAGCCACTTCTTTGGCTTGTTGAGTGGCATTTAAGCTTGCTGCTAGCTGATTCTGGGCCTGTTTCCGGGGGGTGATATCTTGCCAAAAGACTGAGAGACCATCGCTGCCAGGATAGAGATGAAACTCAAGCCAGCGACCCTGGGCCAGGTATTCCAGCTCTAGCGTGACCATGGACTGCTGGGCGATCGCCTCCTCATAGTGATGCTTGGCTTGACTGCCCAGCTCTTCAGGGAATGTTGTCCAAAAAGACTGTCCCACTAAACTCTGGGGCTGTTGGTTCAGCATCTGTGCCGCCTGGGCATTCACATAGGTGATCTCCCATTGATCATTCACCCCGATAAAGGCATCGGTAATGCTTTCAAACAGCTCGCTGGTCTTGCGTTCTGCTCTGCGCTGTTGCATCAGCATTAGTGCACCGTAGGCTGCACTACTCAGCAGTAGGATTAACCAGACTGAAGCTCCCAATTGAAATAGGCGTGCTCGGTTTACAGCGGCTTGATATTCTTGTTCGTAGAGTTGAGCCAGTTCACGAATTTCTGTGGTGGTTGGGAGATCCAGCAGAGTTTGGGTGAGTTGATCGACCTGGGGTTTGTTTTGGAGAATGATTTTGGCATGCTCTAGCGCAATATCAATATCTGAAATTGGGCCACCACTCTCTCCCTCAATCACTGCTTGCACAGCATCAATTTTAAGGTTTATTTGGGGGACTAAGGACTCATCCGCTGAGAGGGTGTAGAGCAAAACTTGATCGAGCAGTTCGCCAAGTAGTTGCTCAACTTGTCCGCCTTGCCCATTTTGCTGAAGTTTCTCAATCAGGGTGGGTAAGTAGGCTAATGAGTTCTTGAGGAGTGAGTTCTGGGATTTGAATTCTTCTGTAATCTCAATTTTATTTGTGATTTCTCGAGAGCTTAATTCAAGTTTCTCACTGAGCCGCTGGCTACCTTTCCGACCCAAGAATTCTGGAACAACTCCCAACTCCATTTGAATCATTTGAGCTTGCTCTAGCTCCTTGACTAATGGGTCATAGGATGAGTAGAGAGCATAGCGAGAGTTGAGAATATTTTGGTTAGCCCTGAGGTCATGCTGAAGTTGCGCCGTGAGCTGATCTCGATAGGCTAAATGGCTCTCAATATCAATCGTTCGACTCTTGGCTGTGAGGCCTAAGAAAACAAGGATGGCTCCGGCCGCTGCTGCTATGATTATCGGCTTACGAGTCATCATGACTGCTCTCCTGCGACTTCAGCGGTGAGGGTGTTGAGAAACTGAACAATTTTGTCAACATCCTCTTTTTTCTCAGGGCGACCAAGCTGGTACTTGATCATGATTTTCACTGCCTCATTCAGGGTCTCTACTGAGCCATCATGGAAGTAAGGGGCAGTGAGAACAACATTGCGTAGGCTGGGTACTTTGAAAGCGTAGCGATCGCTTTCCTTCTGGGTCACGTTATATCGGCCCAGGTCTCGCTCGGTTATGTTTCCGCGATCGCTAAAGTAGTCGCCAAAGACCCCAAACTTTTGGAACATATTGCCACCGACGCCAACGCCTTGGTGGCAACTCACGCAGCCATTGGCCTTGAACAATTGGTAACCTTCTTTCTCGTTCGAGGTCAGAATGTCCTCATTGCCTCGCAGATACTGATCGAAGCGTGAGTTGGGCGTGTAGAGCGATCGCTCGAAGGTTGCGATCGCATCCTTTGTACTGGCTTCTGTTATCCCTTCAGCATAGATAGCCTTGAACTCTGACTCATAGATAGACGAGGCTTTTAATTTTTCAAGCACTTCAGGCCAACTAGAGTTCATCTCATGACTACTCGTCATTGGGCCATCAATTTGTTCTTCTAGGGTATCGGCTCGACCATCCCAAAACTGTTTGATGTTGAACCCACTGTTTAACACCGTTGGGGCATTAAGAAACCCTTTTTCTGTACCCACGGATTTCGGAATTTGGTCTGCTCCGGACAGGGAAAGGTGATGGCAACTAGCGCAGGAGACCTGGTTATTCCCTGAGAATCTTTTGTCTTGAAAAAGACGTTTCCCCAAGCTTACTTTTCTAGAGTCAAGCTCAATCTTGAGTGGGATCGGTTGAATCGGCTCTGAGAGTAGCGAAAATTTTGCATCCTGATCAGCACTCAGTTCTGCGAGGGCGGATGTGGATAGAAGCGAGGAAAAGCTTGTAGACAGCAAGCAGCATACAGCGACAACAAAGCTGATGCTAAGAAATCGTGAAACTGTGAGCTTGAGTGCCATCAGCCTTTTTTTAGTCATTGTCGTTCTTGCTAGAGCTCTCTCAAAGCTGTGTGAAACAGAGGCAAACTTTGATGGCAGTAAACTTGTGCTATTTGCATGTGTTGCTCAGGTTTCCCTCATTGCCTATATTCCAAGCTCATGTAATTATAGCCAGGCAGTATTGAGATTGTTCAGGCCTAGATTTTCCATCACACTACTTGTTTGAATATATACGGTTTCTTGGGCCTGTGAGATGTAGAGAGCTTAATTCATCCTTGGCTAACAAATAAGTCGAGAGATGGTACATAGCTCTGTCAAGCGTAGGGCTGCTACAGACGAGCTAAAAAAATCATAATGAGTGAAAGTTCAACGCAGTGATTGGTTCTCAGAAATCGTTCTCTAACAATTCATTCGTTGAACAAAATTCGCCGTTGCAACCTAACATTTTGATGATTGTAAAATTTGTTACTGCTTAACGGGTGCTAACGCTGCCCCCTTAAGCTGAGAAGCTCTTCTGCATGGCAACAAGTATATGTCAACTTGGGAGGAGAAATCTCCAAAAAAGTATCCCAACGTACCAGAATCATCTGTGAAAGCACCTCAAAGTGAAACGTAACAAGGAACACGATTTAGAATGCAAGGCTTTATCTAAGACCTTTTATTCTTTCGCTTCACGGTTCTGACAATCGTGTGGACTTTGCCCATTCATGCTTGCAGAACGAATGAGTTATCGTAAGCTTCTGCGGGTACTTGAAAATAGGATATTTCAATCGTCTTGCCTTTACCTGCGTAGGAAAATGGCGTCATGCCTACTGCAATGTAGTCTTCGCGTTTGGTCTCTCTAATTTTGTATTGCAGGACTTCATGGGCAATCAGGGAAAACATGATGCCTTCAGGTAGAGGACGTAGCCACCAAACATGGCTCGGGAGATGACGGAGGCGATTTGGTTGAGGTGCTAGATTACGCTTTGGCAGAAGTCTTTGGATGAGGCCATGGCTATGGGGAATCTACTCCATTAGATAGATTTTAAGCAATGTTTGCCATAGATTACCTTTGGCGGCGAACAGGCTGACATGGCACATTAGTTAAAAATGGTGCTATAAGGCATGACCGTATTGTAGAAAGTACAGTTTTTAAGATCCTCAGGATTGATTTCTACTGTTGCACCTTTCAGTATTGCGTGTGTCAAATTTGTATGTAGTAGCTGGGTATTTTCTAGATTGATACTTGTCAAAAGACTTTCTCACAATCGAAACCGTATTCTGGGGCAGCAATTCAGCTAGAGCTGAGATATCAGCGCACAGACTTTAAATTAATCGGTGGACGGGGATTCATCCAGCTTAAGACCTCATCCTTGAGGACTCCGATATCCCGATAGAATTCTTGCTTCATCCACTGCCCGATCGCATCAAGCGGCGAAAACTCCTGACTCGCCTGCCATTGCACATCCTGAGCAACCGGTGTCAGATGATTACCCTTCAATCGAGCAATGTTAACGCCCCCAGGAAACCGCCGCTCCAAAACCTGGGCCAAAGATTTCGTTTGATCAATGTTGTCCGAGCGAAACTTCACCAATAGATTCCGTTCAACGCAATAGTAGTCATTCGCCAATTTCAGCGTCTGTTCCGGTGATGGACTAAATTCCACATCCAAATCAATATCTGGTGAAATCTGTTTAACCAGCGGATTCAAGTTAGGAATCACCTGGTCTAAAAAGGGAATTGATTGTTTGGCAGGATAGTTATTAAAGGCCATTAAAACATTGCCAGCCCGCTCTATTTCAAAGGTGCTACCAATTAAAACATGGACCTTACAGCCCATGCTGTGGCCCACACCGTAGATGGGTAAATCAGCCGCTAAGGTGCCGTTGCGCTGGAGCTGGCCTAGGGTGGAGGAGAACTTGCGGCAGACCTCCTCCGCGATCGCCTCATGGTCAAAGGTATTAATAAACGGCGTGGCAATCACCGCATAGCCCGCCTGGGCAAAGGCCTCCAGCAGCAAGCGATAGGTGACCTGAGGAGCCGCTGCAATAAAGGCACCGCCCAGGAAATGCACCACCGCGATCGGTCGAGGCGGCAGTAGTAGCCAATTACCGGAGTATTCTTGCCAGTTCATAGTTCGAGAATGAGGATTAACCAATGACTACCTGAGTTCGACAGCCAAACAGCCGGCCTCTTTCCCTAGCCCTTGCTCCTTTAGAAGCAAGGGAACCGAACGCAAAATCGAGGCTTTCAGCTTTTCTCGGTTCCCCGTGACTTTAGGAAGAGGGGGTAGGCTTCGCCCCGCGTAGGACGAATGAGCAGAGGATGTATTGCCTCTTGTCGAACTGCAGTAATGACATGGAAATGTTTCGCCCCCGTAGGGACATAGCGTTGCCATGTCCGCAATAGTTTTAGGCGCAACAAAGTATGCGGATGGCTCGATGATTTACCCCGCCTTATAAAAAGGTCGCTTAACTACTTTCCCGGTACAAACCTTTTTACGAATTTGCACTTCGATGGGGGTGCCCACTTTGGCTAATTCGATTGGGACGTAGGCCAGCGCGATCGCCTTCTCCAGGGTCGGTGACCAAGAGCCACTCGTTACCTCACCCACCGTCTCGCCATTCTGTACAACAGGGTAACCATGGCGAGCAATATTACGCCCCTCCATCTCAATCCCCACCAGACGACGAGTCACGCCATCTTTCTTCTGCCCTTCCAGAATCGACCGCGCCGTAAACTCACCCTTCTTATCCAAATG
>CALLPZ010000076.1 GCA_938015405.1 uncultured Pseudanabaenaceae cyanobacterium | reverse complement strand
CGAGGTTCGTGTTGAGCTTAACGGGGATGCGTACCGTCACGGTGGCGTCAGGGGCGAAGGAGCCATTGCTGCCGGGAATGGTGAGACCGCTGGTGGTGGTGCCACCATTGGGAATGGCGACTGGGTTGCCCGTTAAGTCTGTGGCGGTGGTGCTTCCGCTGGGACCGTCAGGATCGTAGCCGATGATTTGCACGGGGCCATAGAGTCCACTGTTAAAGGTTGCATTAACAACCGTGCTTGGGCTGCCGGGGATAAAAAATTGGCTGGGGTCGTTGCCGACGTTGGTAATGACGTAGTCGAAGTAGAGGATGTCACTGCCGTTGATGTTGCCATTGTCCTGTTCGGGACCTGCACCGCTGACCCCACTGGGGGCTTCGGTGGCTCCGATCGCGCTGAGGGTAATGCCAGCAATTTCGGAGACAGTCACGGTGACTTCGTTGGAGGTCACGATGCTGGGGCTGCCGCTGCTGGGGCTGTTGGCATTGTCGAAACTGGCAGTGGCTTGGTTGCGGATGACGGTGCCCGCAGTGGTGCCATCGGCCCAGACTGGTATCGCACTCAAGACAAGGCTGCTGCTGCTCAAGATGCCAGCGAGTAGCAGGGACTTGAGGCTAAAGTGACTGCGCGGTGAAGATCTGGGAGAGCTTGGTCTAGGGGGGACAAGCGCGCTTTGAACAGCGGGTTTAGCGTGGGAAAATCGCAAGTTCATAGTGACTCATCCCCAACAAAGCAGGGTCTTGGGGTAATAGATGAAGGGATTGCAGTCGAGAAGGAGAGGTCGCATGCAGAATGCAGAGTGACTGCTGGGGCTTGACAGATGGCTGAGCCCCAGCGAATCAATGGCTCAGGGCCTAGTCCACGATGACGCGGAATTTGATGACGCCGAAGGAATCTCCAGGGGTGCCCGGTGCAATTGCATTGGGAACAGGGGTAGGTGCGGTGGCCACGTTCACGAGGACACCACCTTTGCTGTTGTCTGCCGGGCAAATGGTTGGGTCCACAGGAGCGCCGCTAAAGAAGCCGCTGGGTGTCGTGGTTGTACCGTTGAAAGTGAGACTGAGGGAACCTGTCACGAAGGTCGTGTCGTTGGGGACCATGTCGCAGATGTTCAGGTTGGTGATGTCATCGTTGCCGCTGGAGAGGAAGTACAGGCTGTACTCAATTTGTTCTCCTGGGGCAGCCTTGCTGCTGTCAATCGTTCCCTGGAGGAAGTTTGCAGGCCAGTTGGCTTCATCGTCGGGGCTGTTGGCGATGCCATCGTTCACCAGGCCGGTTTCGGGAGTGTCGGTGAAGCCGCCTGCACCATCGGGGCTGGCGATCGCCGTCACCCGTTTGACGAGACTTAGCTGAGGGGCAGAGCCAACAACGGTAACCTGGAAGGTTTCAACTTCACCGTAGCCGCCCACACCGGTGGTGCCGACGCCGCTGTCTTCGCTGTAGCGGAATAGGGCAAAGGTGTTACCGGGGGTTGCCCCAAAGGGCACCGTGACATTGAACGGCGTGGTGGTGGCGATGCCAGTTGTTGTAGTTTCAACAATGACCTGCTCTCCTGCATCGTCGAAGTCACCGTCTTGGTTCCAGTCGAACCAACCCTGGAGGTTGCCGCTGCCCGTAGTTTCTACATTCAGGGTGATGGCTTGCCCCTGGAGTACTGATTGACCCTGGAGGCCTGTGGCGGATGGGATGGTATCGCTGGTGATTTGTACACCATCGTCATTGGCATCGCCGTTGCCATCAGTCTGGCCTGCAAAGGTGGTTACCTGGGCGGTGCTATCGGCGCTGGGCGCATTGCCCAAGAAAGTCGTGGCGTTGATGAAGTGGCTAGGACCGCCGTTGGCATCTTCGGTCTCGTAGTCGAGGTTGGCGCTGGGGGGCGTTGCACCAGGACCGGTGGTGCCGGCACCCAGGTCGGGCAAGTCGCCGAAGTCACGAGGCGCTTCGTTAATGGTGACTTGTGTCGTGGCGCTGGCTTCTCGCTCACCGTTGCTGGGAGCACCGTCAATGTCGCCATTGGTGGTGCCAGTATTGTCTGCTGTGGCAACGTCATTGGGACCGCTGTTGCTGGGGACACTTTGGTCTCCGACGGTGGGAGTGTCACCTAGGACTACGTTCACAGTGTCATTTGTGCTCAAGCCAGCGGCTAGCTTGACTGGCACGCGAATGGTGACGGTGCCACCGACAGGGATGGAACCTGCCGCTGTACCGATCGCATTGGGATCGTCGGTGGAGATGCCTGCGCTAGGAACGGTATTACCGACGGCAATTTGCGTCGTCCCATCGGTGCTGTAGCTGACGATCTCAATATTTCCGTTGGGGGCGAGGCTACCGCCGTTATTGGTGCCGCTGCTGTTCAATTGGACATTGGATGGAACGCCGGGAATGAAGAAGGGCGTTTGGTCGTTACCGGTGTTGGTAATGACGTATTCGAAGTAAACGACGTCTTCGGGGTTGATTTGACCATTGCCCTGGGTGGGGCCTGCATCACCGCCCGCTTCGATGATGGTGGCTTCTTGGAACCCATTGGCCGTGAGGGTCAGTGCTGCCACCTCCGAGACGGTGACGATAACTTCATTGGAGGTGACCGTTGTGGGGGGAGCGACTAAGTCATTGGGATTCTGGAACGAGCCCACAGCGGTGTTCTTGATCTCTATGCCTGCCGTCGTTCCGTCTGCGACTGCCGGTAGGATGGGGCCCAAGCTACTGCCGCCCACGAGGAGTAGGGTGGTGATGAGCTGGGTTGCAGCACGGGAGATGGCTGGAGAAAAGCGAGCTGGAACAGGGGAAAATCTCATGGGCTGGCAGGCACAGCATGGAGCGCTGTGTAGATGATGTTGGCTTTAACTGGCAAAAATAGGGAAGTGGGAATAGGTCGTGAGCCTTGGCAGCGCTCTAGACCTAGCGAGTGAACCAGCGGGTTAATCGACGGTGACCCGAAAGCGGATATAGCCGTAGGCATTGCTCGGTGTTCCGGCTCCGGTGGCAGCGGGGAGCTGGGTGGGGCTATTGACCACGTTGACGATGACGGCCCCGTTGCTATTGCTGCCTGGGGGGCAGGGCACAGATGGGGCTGTGCCTGCACTGAGGAACTGGACCGTACCATTGGTTGTAGTACCATCTATGAATAGCTCTGCTGAATTGGCCACGTAGGCCGTATTCGGCGGAATCCAGTCGCAGAGGTTGACGTTGGTGAGGGGGAAGTTGCCGCTGGATAGGAAATAGATGGTGTATTCCAGTTCCTCCCCTGGGCTTATGTCATCGCTGATGGCACCAGCGAGGAAATCGCTAATGCCAGCGGCGTTGCTGCCAGGGGGCCAGAAGGCATGGTTATCGAAGTTGGCTTCGTTCACCGTGGGCGTTGCGGGATTGTCTTGGGTGTCATCGACATAGCTGGTGATGGTGGTCCCGTCGATCGCCGTAATCCGTTTCACCAAGGTGAGGTCGAGTAGCAGGTTGAGGGTGGTCGTATCGCTGTCGCTGTTATTCGTGAGGTCTGGGTCGGTGACGTCGTTGGAGCGAGTAATGGTGCCCGTGTTATCAATGCTGTTGCTAGGGGGGGCGGAGACCACCTGGGTGCTGATGGTGTAGGTGGCGATCGCGTCCTTTTCCAGGTCCAAGGTGGTGAGGATCTGATTTGCCCCATCCGCAGCACCGGAGGCGGCATGGCAGTTGCCAGTGCCGGTGGTAATGGCACAGGTCCAGGTGGCGTTGGTCAGTTCTGGGGGCAGGTTGTCCTCAAAGGTGGCATCGACAACATTGCTGGGGCCTTTGTTTTCGACGGTGATCACATAGGTGAGGTTGTCACCGGGGACGGCGGTGTCGGTGTTGTCAGTTTTGAGCAGAACGAGGTCGGCTTCCTTAATGGTGATGCCACCGTTGAGTACCACTGTGGTTGAGGGGTAGTAGACCCAGGTGTCGAGACCCCGGCGATCGCCGTAGGAGCTGCTAAAACGATGGGCACCGCTGTTACTGTTAATGCCTAGGAGCGCCGCGCGAGGATTGGGGCCGGTGCCATAGCAGTCTGCTCCCGTTTCGCCGGAGGTGCAGATGCTAAAGTCGCTGGCGCTGGAGCCACTGTTGCGATCGTCGTAATAGACCTGAAACTCCCCACCGCTGGAGAAACCTGCAGGCTCGTTCAATCGTTCGATAATGATGCCGTTGGTATTATTCTCAGCATCGGCCATGGGAAAGTGAGCCTCCCCGGCGTAGAGATTGATTTGGGCTCCGTAGCTGTTATCCCCGGCATTGACGGGGGTTCCATTGCCATCCAAACCATTCCAGGGCACTTCGTTAAATCCTGGGCTGGCTAAGCCTAAAAGCGTTACATCATTGGCATTGCCATAGATACCGTCGGGGCTACCATCCGCATTGCCCCCAAGATCCAGGGTGATGCTGTAGCTGTTGTCGGTGATGCCGGTGTAGTCGAAGGTGAATGCCCCGCCTAGGGGGCTGGTGCCGGCCTGGCCATTGGTGCCTTCTTCGCCGACGAAGGCAAAATTATTGGGGACGGGGGGAGGAGAGGGTTCACTATAGAGCCAGGTTTGCCCGGTGGGGGAGCTGGCAAAACTCGGCATGCTTGAATCGGGCGGATTGATGAATAGCTTGTGGGTGACATCATTGCCGCTATCGGCAGCATTGGGGTCTTGAAAAGAAAAGCCGTTAGGCAAGGTGCCCGGGTTGTTACCCACGTATTGCAGGGAGCGGAAGATGGGGTCTCCCTGGTTGTCGCGGTAGCCCTTGTTGTTAGAGAAGAGGATGAAACCAAAGGGGTCGAGACCGTTGAAGTCCACTTCGTAGCGATACCCTTCTTCGGTCAATACCACCATGCTGGAGCTCAGGGCATTGTTGACGTTGTTGCCGATATTGAATGCATAGTAGTTGGCGTAGACTCTGCCGCTGACAGGGGCTCCTCCATCTTTTACGGTGACATCCCAGGCAGAGACATAGCCGACATTGTTGGGTTGGGTCCAGCTTGAGGTGGCTGTCCTGGCTGTGGGGTTGTCAGCACTGGCCTCGTTCGGGCTGACAAAATCGATTTCCCAGATGCCAGCTTCTCCGCTACCGACGGTAATGCTGCAGGGGGTAAAGCTTTGGTTATCTTCTTCGGTGCGATTGGCGATCAGGCCTGTGCTGCCACAGTCTCCCTGGCTGCCGTTGGGGCGGGTATATTCAATGATTCCGCTGCCAATGCCGACGGCACTGGATCCGAGGTCGATGGTTTCACCGACTTCGGCATAGACCTTGATGATGGTTCTACGGGGAACACCACCGGCTGAGGCAGTGCGGTATTCGATGTAGGGGCGGTAGCCTCCGCTGCTGGTGAGGTCGCGACTGCCTTCAGCTTGGGCATGGGGGGCCGCAAGGAGGATGGGGAGAGCGATCGCGCAGCTGC
>CALLPZ010000075.1 GCA_938015405.1 uncultured Pseudanabaenaceae cyanobacterium | reverse complement strand
GGGGATACCTTTAATATCCTTGAGATCGCCAGATGCAAGGCGCTCGCCAATGAACTGGATGGCGTAGGCGGTGGTAGAGCCGGTGCCTAGGCCAACAATGGAGCCCGACTTGACCCGTGCGGCGGCAGCGCGGCCGACTTCCTGCTTCATCACTGTGACGGGATCAGGGCTAGACATTGCGATCGCTCCTCAAATTACTGCGATTCTAATAATAGGGGAGGGTGGCCCTAGGGGGAATTTCAGCGCCAAGGAACATAGGGCATGACCGAAAAACGGGAGCTGCTCGATTTTTGATTAATCAGATGATCTTCAGAAGTGGTTTGAAAAGACCAGTCGCTGTAGCAGCAAGTCCCATGAGAGCCGCTGATTTACGCAAGCTGGAGCGTAAATCATCTAGTGGTGGTCCCCAATTTGAGGCTTAGCCGAAGTTTCAAACAACCTCTCAGCAAGAACCTCAATTAAGGCGGGCATGCTATGGCAACGCAGTCATTAATGGCGGCAATCGGCCAGACCTATTTTCATGAAGCGGAAAAAGCAACTTAGTCTCTTCGCCCTAAGTATGTTGGCTGGGATGGGTCTCTCCAGCATCATTCACCTTTTGGCGATGCAGTTTAGTGAACTGATTGCCCTGCTATTGCTCTACAACGTGCTGACTGGCATGGTAGCGGTACTCCTCACTCCAGCAATGCTTCTGTTCTTAATTGCTGTCCCTTTATGGCTACTGGCTCGCCACAAAGGCTGGAAATTTGCTCAAGGCCGGAGCTTTTTATTAGGAGGGCTGGGCCTGACGCTGATGCCTCTCTACGCTTCCTTTGCTACGACGCTGTGGATTGGTGGCTACCAGTCCAAGCAGGCTGAAGCCTTTTGTGAAAACCTCATTCCTCAGCTGGAAGCTTACAGAGCAGAACAGGGTCGGTATCCTCAGTCTTTGTCAGTGATTCAAATGCCTGAGCAACTTCCCTACTACTTACGAGAAGCTAGCCAGTTTTATACCGGCACTCAGACTAGCTATGAATTTGCCTACAGTGCACCCTGGGTCATCTCACCGGGCTATACGTTCTACGATTCTCAAGTAGGAAAATGGAGCTATGTGGACTAACTGGATTAGCGAGATAAACCAATATCGCAGCATTCTCCAGAAGATTTGATGACAGGGGTTTCTATCGAACAGCGCTGCGGGGCTGGGTGAGCAAGCCGTACTGAGGACTAAACAGAAACGCCAGGGAAAAGAAACCTGCTGCGACTAGGGCGATCGCAGGCCCAGACGGCACATTCACCCAATAACTCAAATACATCCCACTAATGCTGGACAAAATGCCAATACCAGCGCCCAATGCCATCACCTGATTAAGCCGATTCACCAATAAATAGGCCGTTGCCCCTGGCGTAATCAAAAGCGCCAGCACTAGCACAACACCAACGGCCTTAAGGCTCGCAACCACCGTCAGAGAAATCAGCGACATCAAACCAAAATTCAACGCATTCACCGGCAACCCTGCCACCTGTGCACCTTCTGGGTCAAAGGTATAAAACAGAAGTTCCTTATACAACAGACGAACGACCAGGATAACGATAATGGCAATGATGGCCGTATCCCGCACATCGCCCCAGGTCACGCCGAGGATATTGCCAAAGAGAAAGTGATTGAGGTCAATTTTGTTGTCCTTTTGGATCAACGTAATCAGCGTGACGCCAGCGGCAAAGAAGGTGGATAGGACAATACCCATGGCCGCGTCTTCTTTGATGGGAGACTTGGTGCGAATCCAGGCGATGATGGTAGTGCCCAGCATTCCGCTGAGGAAGGCCCCGACGAAGAGGTTGATGCCTGCCCAGTAGGCGATCGCCAATCCCGGCAAAACTGAATGGCTAATGGCATCGCCCAGAAGCGCCAAGCGTTGCACCAGCAAGTAACTGCCGACGACGGCGCAGATTAGGCCCACGAGGATGGCCACAATGAGCGATCGCTGCATAAATTCAAATTGCAGCGGCTCAATCAAAAGATTAATCATCGTTATTACGCTGCTGCACCGACCCAGCCACCATAGGCCCGCTGCATAAATTCACTCTGCAAAACCTCATCCCTTACGCCACTGGCGACCACCTCACGGTTGAGCAAAATCACCTCATCGAAGTTCTTAATCGTCGGCCCCAAATCATGGTGAACGGCCAGGACAATTTTGCCCTCATCGGCCAGCTCATGGAGGATGTCAAATAAAACCGCCTCGGTCTTCTTATCCACCCCAGTTAAAGGCTCATCCAAGAACAGTACATCAGCTTCTTGAGCTAGGGCACGGGCGAGAAAAATGCGCTGCTGCTGTCCCCCCGATAACTGACCAATGGGGCGATGGGCAAACGCTTCCATGCCGACGCGCTTTAGCGCATCAGCAGCGGCTCGCTTGCTGGTGGCACTGAACTTGCGTAGCCAACCGGACTTGCGTACCCGGCCCATCATCACCACATCCCAGGCCGTTGCGGGGTAGCGCCAGTCAATTTGGGCTCGCTGGGGCAAATAAGCCAAGCGCTCTCGCTGGGCTAGCAGCGAAGTCTCGCCCCAGCTAACTTCACCCTGGGCTGCGGGAATTAGGCCCAGCATGGCTTTCATTAAAGTACTTTTGCCTGCGCCGTTGGGACCGACGATGCCGGTGATCTTGCCAGGTCTTACGGTGACGTTCACATCCGCTAGGGCATGGAGATCACGATAAAACACATCAAGGCTGCTGACCTGGATGGGGGCAATGGCCTCAGCACTACCTGCCACAGCCCGCCCAGGCTGGAAGAAGCCTGTTTGAGGAGATTGAAGCCTAGGCATGGACAGGGTCATGGCAGGAAAAATGAAAGGAAAATGAAATCTCTTAGCTTCAGTATAGAACAGGCTTTCAGAGAAAATGAAAAGAAAGTGAAAAGTGATTTACATTTCGAAATACTCTGATAGAAGCATTCTCGGCCCGGCTTTGAAGCAGCCCGTTGGGGCGAGGCTCCGCCGCTTCAGTTCCTTAGTTTCTGGTGGCAAGGCTTTCCTGGTGGCAAGGCAGACAGACCAAAATTCCCCCATGAAAACGCATGTGAGCCACGATTACCGCGACC
>CALLPZ010000074.1 GCA_938015405.1 uncultured Pseudanabaenaceae cyanobacterium | reverse complement strand
GGCGGGGTTAGAGATGACGCGCAGGTAGGCCAGGAGGTCTTTGATTTCTTTGCGATCGTAGAAGCGCAGGCCGCCGACGACGCTGTAGGGCACGCCCCATTTGACTAAGGAATCCTCAAAGGCGCGGGACTGGGCGTTGGTGCGGTAGAGGATGGAGAAGTCGCCGAAGCCCACTTCAGGGTTGTCCCGCTCGATGCTGCGAATTTGGTTAACGACATATTCCGCCTCGGCCATTTCATCTTCAGCACGGAAGAGAACGATGGGTTCGCCTTTGTCGCGGGTGGGGCGCAGCACTTTGTCGATGCGCTCGGTGTTGTTTTGGATTAGGTGGTTGGCCATCTCCAGGATGTTTTCCGTGGAGCGGTAGTTCTCCTCTAGGAGGACCATGGTTTGGGTCTTGTCGTCGGGGAGGCCGTCGCCAAAGTCCTTCTGAAAGTCCATAAGGATGCGGAAGTCGGCGCAGCGGAAGGAGTAGATCGATTGGTCTACGTCGCCCACGGCAAAGACGGAGCGATCGCTCCAGTCCAGTTCCTGGGGCGACTGGTTATTGGTTACCAGCAGGCGAATCAAGTCGTACTGGGTGCGATTCGTGTCCTGGTATTCGTCAGTGAGGACATATTTGAAGCGGCGGTGCCAGTAGTCCAGGACTTCTTGGTTCTGCTGGAAGAGTTTGACGGGGATGCCGATGAGGTCATCGAAGTCCAGGGCATTATTGGCGTTGAGGGCATCGAGGTAAAGGTTGTAGACCTCGGCAATGACGCGGCCTTTGTAGCTGTTGAGTTCCTGTTCGACTTCCTCTGGCGACTGGCCGCGATTCTTGGCGTTGCTGATGGCAAAGCGCATGGCGCGGGGCTCAAACTTCTTGGGGTCGAGGTTGAGTTTGTGGGTGACGATCTGCTTGATCGTGCTTTGAACATCGGATTCGTCAAAGATGGAGAACTGCTTGGTCCAGCGATGGCCGCGATCGCTGACATATTTATCAATGTCGAAGCGCAGGATGCGTACACAAGTGGAGTGGAACGTACCGATCCAGCATTCCTTGAGGAAGGTTTTGTAAACGCGGGACTCTAGCTGGCGCTGTTCGCGGGCGTCTAGGACCGAATAAGGCTTGCCATATTCATCCAGGGCAGCCTGCTGGGCAAAGATCACTTTGATCCGCTCCTTCATCTCCTTAGCGGCTTTATTGGTGAAGGTCACCGCCAGGACATTCTCTGGGGGGATGCGGTGGGTGCGAATTAGGTTGGCGATGCGGTAGGTGAGGGCGCGGGTTTTGCCAGACCCAGCACCAGCAACGACTAAGAGGGGACCATTGACATGCGCTGCGGCACGGCGTTGGGAGGCGTTGAGGTGGCTGAGGAAGTCTGAGGAGTTGGCTGACATGGGGGATGCGGCTGCAGTGGAGACGCATCGCCATGCGTCGGTTGAATAAATTTGAATGATCTAGAGATGACCCATCAGTCATCCTGGCATTAGAGCGTTTGTATTACCAGTTTAAACGCCTGTAGGGACATGGCATGCCATATCTGGCCCGCCATGCCCCTACATCAATCGTTCAAACTCCAAACCCTGGGGAGACTTAACCCTGGCGGCTAGGCACTAGCTCGGATTGCAGCGCTTCCATCAAGGATTGCACCACAGCAACCATGGCCAGCTCGTTATCCAGCTTGTTGATGGCAGAGCCCACGCCAACACCGGAGGCACCGGAGGCGATCGCCATGGGGACGGTCACGCTAGACAAGCCTGAAGCACAGAGCACAGGGACTTCAACCGCACGAGAAATCTCGGTCGCTGCTGCCAGTGTGGGAGCGGCTTTCTCAATCAAGCCGAGGGTGCCAGCATGCTTCGGTTCGCTGCTGGTGCCGCCTTCGGTTTGGATGATGTCAGCACCGGCTTCCACTAAGGCTTCAGCCAGAGCCGTTTGCTCGCTCAGGGCTAGGATGTGGGGCACCGTGACAGAGAGAGTCACCTTAGGCAGCAGAGCACGGGTGCGACGGGTCAGTTCGAGCACTTCAGCGGCTTCAAAGCGACGGCCTTGTTCATAGAAGCTGTCGAAGTTGCCAATCTCAATCATGTCGGCACCGGCGTTGACGCAGGCGACGAATTTCTCAGGTTCTACTGCGGAGACGCAGATGGGCAGTAGTGTGTTTTGCTTTGCTAGGCGAACTAGGTTAACGTCTGCGGCGATGTCAACGAAGGTTGCCCCGCCTCGGTCGGCAGCACGGACAACGGCAGCGACGCGATCGGCGTCAAAGTTATTTAATCCGCTGATGACCTTGAGAGCGCGTCCTTGCTCGAGGGCCTGCAGCAGGCTAGGGGGCATAGTCATAGTCGTGAATCCCAGAAGACTTAGACAATATTACGGGAGGATTGGGCATTTACAGGAGCCCAATCCCATGAAAATACCCAGGAATTCAGGGATCTCGCAAGGAAATATCCTCAAAGCTTAATCTTGCTGCCAGAGTATTTTCTGCGACTAACCCCATCTAGGTAGTGCTTTGAGCGAACTGGCCTATGTGGGGCTAGTCAGCTGAACGCAAATTCGTGGTGCGGTCAATCACCTGATCGATTAAGCCGTATTCTGCTGCTTCCGCTGCGGACATAAAAAAGTCGCGCTCGGTGTCGCTCTGAATTTGCTCGTAGGGCTTGCCTGTATTCGCAGCCAGGATTCCGTTCAGGCGCTCCTTGGTCTTGATGATTTCGTTGGCTTGGATTTCGATGTCCGTTGCCTGACCTTGGGCGCCGCCAATGGGCTGGTGAATCATGATGCGAGAGTGGGGCAGGCTGCTGCGCTTGCCTTGTTTGCCCGCTGCCAACAGGAAGGCACCCATGCTAGCTGCGAGGCCCATGCAGACTGTGCAAACGTCGGGGGCGACGTGGTTCATGGTGTCAAAGATGCCCATGCCAGCCGTGACAGAGCCGCCGGGGGACTGGATGTAGAGGTAAATATCTTTCTCTGGATCGTCTGCTTCGAGGAATAGCAGTTGAGCGACGATGTTGTTGGCAACCTCAGAATCAATACCCCCACGAAGGAAGATGATGCGATCGCGCAACATCCGTGAATATAGGTCAAACGCTCTTTCACCGCGTCCTGACTCTTCTACAACAATGGGAATCATCCGGTCTTGTCCTGAAATCGCTATCGTTTTCTTCTCCTTTGATTCTAAGGAGTTTTGCAAAGAATCAGGGGAATTCTCTCAAGCCTTCTGAAATGTTCTGGCCAATTCCTGGACATATCTCTTTTCTTTCCGGGGATCAACACCTTCCCAAACCGTCCTGCAGCTAGCACAATTGGTAGAGCGGTAGTCTAAATTTTTGTATAACTCAATCCTGTGAATAACGTTGCAACGGTTTCGGATACCAAACGGGCTTTTTACACTGCCCACGCACGTCCCATTAGCCCTCTCTATCGCCGGGTTGTGGAAGAGCTAATGGTGGAGATTCACCTACTGTCGGTGAACTCTACTTTTGCCTATGACCCCATTTACGCTTTGGGGATCGTCACTGGATATGACCGGTTTATGGATGGCTACCGCCCTGAGGCGGATCAGGCTTCCATTTTTCAAGCGATTTTTTCAGCTCTGGAGGCTGACGCTTCTCACTACCGGAATGACTCTCAAGCGTTACTAAAGTCTGCGGAAGGTGCGGAACTAGAGGCTGTGGTGGGTTGGCTTGCGGGTGATACTGCTACTGCGCCTAGTCCCTTGAAGGAGACCATCGATGCCATTGCCCAGCGCAGTGTCTTCAAGTACAGCCGATTGTTTGCCATTGGCGTGTACACGCTGTTGGAGCAGGCTGATGGGGAGTTCTCGAAGCGTAAGGAAGCTGATCGCAACGAGATTCTGAGCCGCATCAGCACTGGCCTTCACCTACCTGAGGAAAAGCTGCAGAAGGATATCGAAAACTACGTTCGCAATCTGGACAACATGGTTCAGGCTAAAGCAGTGATGCTTGAAGCGATTGAGGCTGAGCGTAAGAAGCGCGAAAAGCGTGAGCAAGAGAAGAAGGACCGTGCTGCTGCACGGGCTGCCAAGGAAGAGTCCAAGGCTGCTGATGAATCCAAGGTGGATGAGCCCTCTGCCAATGCTTCATAGCCTCTGATTGGCTGAAACCCTTCGTTTGAAGGGGTAACCCAAAAGCCGCCCGGTCCCCAAAGCAAGGGATTAGGCGGCTTTTTGGGTTCTTAGGTTCTAATTCTGTGCGTGATCGAATCTGTGTGTGGTTGGGGTTGACTCAGCCCTATGTGGCGCTGGGGTCAAGTTTCTGGGAGCTGTTGCAATTGAGCGCAGGTTTCTTGCGGGACCAGCCCAGAAGTTGCTGAAACAGATTGCCTTTGGGCTCGCCGTTTGGGGAGGATGGATGCTCCTTGGAGGCGATCGCAGTGGAGGCGAGGTTTTGGGTTTCCTGGGTCATGAGCAACCCATTCTCTACCTGAATGGTATTGGCGGCTAAATCGCTACGCCATTGCTTTCCCTGTTTCCAAGCTCTCCGTTTCTGGGGAGTCCAGCGTGGATTGTCGGTATAGCCTGCAAAGCCAGCTCGTAAAGCGGAATGACAACTGGGAGGAAGGCTGGTGTGAACGTTAATGTCCTGGGTGAGTTCAACGCTGTTGAAGTCAAGCTGGGAATGCTGGTTCGCCATGGGATGGTCCTCCTAGTAGTGCAATTGCGTTCACAGTCATCTGCTCGGTAGGGCCGATGCGGGATGCTGCTTCTATGTCATAAATGGTTCCAAAGGGCTGAAGACTGGCTGCTCAAGGGCGTTTGCCAGCTACATTGAGAAAATAAAGGACTTGGGTCGGTTTCGCGGGAGTGATGAACTCCACCCAGAGGTTACCCTAGTTCGCTGAAGGTCCATGCTACTTGAGGGATAGCGTTGATGCTGAGATGCAAGCGCTGCGAAGTTCCCTCACTAGCTCCTCCATTGTAGTAATCTCCCGAGCAAATGTAACCCTTCGTTAATACATTGATGGCTAAATGAGTAAATGTGCTCGTCCCCTGCTGGGACTGGGGTCATGCTTACAGGTCAGTCGATTCCAGGCCCTATCGCGCTTCCATCAGTCGTCAATATCGGAAGGACTCGGCTGCCGGAAAGTCCATGGGGACAGGTCGCATCCCCATTTTTTGTCTCTGGCGAGTAGGCCCAAATAAAAAGGGCAGGCGCTAACAATAGCGCCTGCCCTTTAGGTTCAGGATTTTGGCTAAGCCATTACTATCCGAGCCTCATCTGGAAGATTAGGCCTTGCTAAAGCCGAGGTTGTTGGCTTCCGCGTAACGTTGCATGAAGCGCATGAAGCGATCCCAGTCATACTCGCTACGCATGATGTAAATGGCTTCGATGCCAGCGGGCTGACCATTGATGAATTTGGCATTGACTTCGCGGGAGGTCAGCTCGCCTTCTTCGTCGATCATGTACATGCCAGTGATTTCCTGAGGAACCTCTCCCACAAGGGCGGTAGGCATCTCAAAGTAGAAGACGGCGCGACCATCGGAGCCGTCTTTGGCGCGGGTTAGTTTGACGTCGGGTACGACATCTTCGTCGATGCCTCTGGCAAATTGAATGGTAGCCATGGTTATTTAATCCCCGCGCTGCACTAAATGTTTACGTTTGTTAAGCATAATAGCCAACCTTGGACGAAGGCTAGCCTTTTGTACGGCTTCTCTCCATTGGGGAGCTGAGGAAAGCTCGTTAGGATGGACTGCCGTAGCTGTTTCTCTTGCTGGGCGATGCTGCTGTATGTCATTGGTGTCGCGAGGTTTGGACTGGATTATGGTGCGTTTGTGTGGAAGCTCTGGTGCCCGCAGGTCTTTTTGCTGTCTCCTGCGATCGCCCGGCTCAAATATTTCTTCTAGATAACCTCTGATTAACGAAGACCATGGCTAATGTTGTGACCGGCTTTTTCGGAGGACTGTTGCTTGGGGCTAGTTACCCTCTCCAGGCGATCGCGCTCTTCTTCCGCCGGCCTAAGCTCCTCAAATATCTCGTTGTGCCCATGATCATCAATGTGATTTTGGGTCTATTGCTGTACGTGGGGCTGCTGTTGCCGGGGTGGCGCGCCTTGGGAGAGTTGGCGGTACAGCTCAATGGTTGGATTAATGGGCTGGAGGCTGGTTTGCCCAGTTGGCTCTATTGGTTGAGCGGGGTGGCTTGGGGAGTGGGCTGGTTACTGCGATCGCTCTTGGTCGTGCTGCTCTTGGGCATGATTGGCTTTGTGCTGGCCCAGTTCGGCACGTTACTCGGCGCGCCTTGGTATGGCCAGTTGTCGGAGCATATCGAGCGGCTGCGCTTGGGACAGGCTGAGACCGTGGAAGTGGGCCTCGTTCGAGATGTGGGTCGGGCGTTGGGCTTTGAATTAAAGAAGTTGGTTTTACTCTTAGGGGCAGGGCTGTTGTTCTTGCTCTTGAATTTTTTGCCGGGTCTGGGGACTGGCCTGGGTGCCATTGAAGGGGTCTCTGTCGCCGCTTTAGTCACCTGTCTGGATTTCTTGGATGCGCCTTTGGAGCGACGGCGTCTGCGGTTCCGTCGCAAGCTCCAGTTGGTGATGGGCAATGCGCCTGTGATGGCGAGCTTTAGCTTGGCCTGCCTGTTTCTTTTGAGTGTGCCCCTGCTGAATTTATTGATGGTGCCGGTTTGTGTGGCAGCGGGGACGATTTTGTTTTGCGATCGCCTTTGGCCTCGGCATTTCTCCGATGCTGCCCAAGGAAAGACCGATTAAGGATTCTTTTATTGGGGTTGCGGGCGATTGGGGCTATCAGTGCCAGACTAATGGAAATCAAATTTCGGCTGGTGAACTGACCTGTTCTTGTCTCGGCTTGTATGCTGCTGGGCATGGCTTTGCTCTGGAGGTTCTTTGGACCGCTTTGGCATTGTGTGCTTTTGAGTCATGCATCGCTACTTGACCCCTTCGTTATTCCTTTCATTACTAGAACCTCTGTGACCCTAGCCTCGACCCTCGCTGCACCGCTGCCGACCGCAATTGAGAGCCCTGAGGCCATCCGCCTAGCCAATGGCTTGACGGTGATTCACAAGGCATTACCCACGCCAGTCATCACGGTGGACGTCTGGCTCCCGGCAGGAGCCATGGCGGAGCCGGTTGGGGGCGAGGGCATGGCTCATTTCCTCGAACATTTGATTTTCAAGGGGACGGAGCGTTTAGCACCGGGAGATTTTGATCAGTTGGTGGAGGCTGGAGGCGGGCTGACGAATGCAGCCACCAGCTATGACTATGTCCATTACTACTGTTGTGCGGCTGCGGATCAGCTGCCCCAGTTGCTGGAATCCCTGGCCGAGTTGTTGCTGAGAGCCGCGATTCCTGAGCATGAGTTTGAGCGGGAGCGTCAGGTAGTGCTGGAGGAGATTCGCCAGTACGAAGATGAGCCCGATTCGGTGGCGCTTTCAGCGCTATGGGCAGCGGTCTATGGCACCCATCCCTATGGCCGTCCCATCCTGGGTTATGTGGAGAGCTTGGAGGCTCAGTCCTGTGAAACATTGCGGCAATTTCATTGCGAGCATTATCGGCCAGAGCAGATGACCCTGGTGATTGCGGGAGGGATTGAACGCGATCGCGCCATGGCCCTGGCAACTCAGTGCTTTGCTGCTTCACCAGTGGAGCGGAATGCTGCTGTCCTTGCCAAGGGGCAATATTCTGAGAGCCAAAACGTCACTGCTGAGTCGGGTTCGGCCAGTAGGATGCGGACTCAAGCCGTTCCCCAGGCTGTTAAGCCTGTGCCTCCCCAGGTTGCCACTGACCTCGCTGAGGGGATTCGACGCCATTCCTTGACCTTGCCCACGGTGGAGCAACCTCGGCTGATCTTGGCCTGGCCCGGACCGGGCATTGACCAAGCAGAAATAGCTGTGGGCCTAGAGCTACTATCCGTTGTCCTCTGTGGAGGGCGCTTGGCTCGTCTGGTGCAGGATCTACGAGAACAGCGACGTTGGGTACAGGACATCGACTGCGAGTACAGCTTGTTGCGTGAGGGTGGGCTCTTTACCCTGACGGCTTGGCTGGAGCAGGAGTCTTTGGAGCCTGTGGAAGAGCGCATTCATCAGCACCTCCAGCAGTTGGCGGATTGCCCTGTTAAGCCCAGCGAGCTTGAACGAGCCCAGCGACTGTTAGTCAATGACTTCGCGTTTTCTCTGGAAACCTCGGAGCAATGGGCAGATTTGCTGGGCTACCACCACACGGTGGCGACCTTACCCCTGGCCTTTGCCTATCCCCAGCAAGTTCGCCAATGGACCTCCCAGGGGCTCCAGGAACTAGCCCAGCGTTACCTCTCCCCGGCGCATTACACTGCTATGGTGCTGCTGCCCGAAGGGGCATCGCTGTGAGCCCAGCCATGCACTTTCCCAGCCATGCGTTCACCCCAACCATGCGCTTCGTCCCGCTCTTTTCTTCTGTGATTCATGACTGACAATTTGGCCTCCCCGGCATCGACTGATCAACTGCCCCAGCGCCGGGTTTTGGACAATGGCATTGTGGTCTTGGTGAAGCCCAACCCCACGGCAGATATTGTTGCGGCTCGCCTGTTTATGCGCTGTGGCAGCGGCTGGGAAACGGAGGAAAATGCTGGGCTGACCAATTTGCTGGCTGCCTTGCTGACTCGAGGGACTGAGACATTGTCCTCCCTGGATATTGCAGAGCAGGTGGAGTCTGTGGGAGCAGGCTTGGGCACGGATGCGGCCACGGATTATTTATTGTTGAGCTTGAAGACGGTCTCGGCCGATTTTGCATCGCTGCTGACCTTGGCGGGGGAGATTTTGCGATCGCCCAGTTTTCCCGAGTCGGAACTGAGCCTGGAGCGGCGGCTGATTCTCCAGAACATTCGGACCCAGCGAGAACAGCCCATGGCGATTGCCTTTGAGGCCCTGCGCCAGTCGATGTATGGCGAGCATCCCTACGCCCTACCGAGCTTGGGAACGGATGAATCGGTGGCCAACTTGAGCCAAGAACTACTGCGGGCTTATCACCAGCGCCATTTCCGTCCCGATAATCTGGTAATTAGCATTGCAGGGCGCATTGATCTCGATGGGGCGATCGCCCAGATCGAAGCGGTCTTTGGGGATTGGACTGTTCCAACGGAACCTTTGCCCCAGCTCACCCTGCCTGCCGTGAGCACCCAGCCAGGCAGGGTCCAGCAGGCCCAGCCAACCCACCAAGCCATCCTGATGCTGGGTTACCAAGGCCCCACCGTAGGAGAGTCCGGTTATGCCCCCATGAAAGTCATTAATGCCTATTTGGGCAACGGCATGTCCAGTCGCCTGTTTGTGGAGCTGCGAGAGAAGCAAGGCCTGGCCTATGAGGTTTCTACCTTCTACCCGACCCGCTTGGAGGTCGCTCCCTTTGGAGCCTATATGGGAACCTCTCCAGATAATGCGGCTAGGGCACTCCAGGGATTACACCACGAAGTTAAGCGCCTTATCGAGGCTCCTCTTTCGGTTGAGGAAGTGGAAGCGACTCGGAATAAGATGCTGGGTCAGTATCTCTTGGGTAAGCAAACCAATGCACAGATTGCCCAGGTCTACGGCTGGTACGAGACTCTGGGATTGGGCCTAGATTTTGATGATGCTTTCCAGGCTCAGCTGCAGCAGGTCAGTGCTAGGGATATTCAGGAGACGGCGACTCAATACCTTCAGAAACCCTTTGTCTCCTTGGTGGGGCCTCAGGATGTGTTGACGGAATTGGATGGAGTGGAGCTGGTTTAAACCTGGACTCTTTGGCGCTAGTGCTGGGGCGCTAGTACTGGGGGACTTGCTTCGCCTCCATCAATCCTCACCGTCATTCGCGTCTAAGGGAGCCAAATACTGGGCATCCAGCAGGAAGCTGCCTCGTTCAAATTTCACGACCCAATAGCCTCCAACTCGCTGTTCTGTAATGTCTCCCTCTGCTCCTACAGCGATGATGTCGGGGGGGCGTAGCATGGGCATCGGATCGGCGGTTTTGAAGAAGGGTGGGGTGGTGGCAAGACGGACGCGATCGCCAATTTGCAGAGTGGGAGTTGTCATGGGGAGTGAAGGAGGAAAGGTCGTAGGTGATGGGTGATAAGCAAGGAACTGTGTCAGTGGCCTATCACCTGTCCCAATATCCTAAAACGATGGCTTTGACAGAGGTTTAAGGGACCTGCCAGGCGCGCTCATGGTACTCCGCTGGCTTCGCGAAGTAGTCCGGCGAGATAATTCCATGGTTATGTGCCGCTCCTTGGCCAGCTTCATGGTGATGTCCATGGCCGTGAGCATGGTGATGACCGTGCCCATGCCCATGACCGACGCCGACTTCCTCAGCAGCAGCGATGCGGAATTTGCACATCTCACAGTTCATCTGGACCTGGCCTTGTTGGGTTTCAATCTCCCGTTGGCGTACCACCTCAAACAGCCGAGGATTCAGACCCATTTCCGGTAAGCAGATCGTTTCGATCTCGGGATGGGCTTGCTGATGCTCCGCTGCCAGGGCAAAGACCTTCTCCATCAGCACGCCAGTGAATAGGAAGTAGGGCAGGATGATAATTCGCTTGGGATTGTACATCCTGGCCCGGCGCAGGCCTTCTTCCATGCGGGGATGGGTAATGCCAATAAAGCAAACCTCTGTGGTGGCGTAGCCGCTGCCTTCCCAGATCATGCGGGCGAGCTTGAAGACATCGCCGTTGGCGTCGGGGTCGCTGGCGCCACGACCGAGGAAGACAAGGACGGTTTCTTCGCGGGTGAAGCCCTGGGGGTTATTGGTTGGCTGGTCCAAGAGGGCGAGGCGATCGCGCCAAAGCTGCAAAATCGCGGGGCTAATGCCAAAGTGGCGTCCGTAGTGAAATTGCACTTGGGGATGGCGCTGGCGAGCCCGGTCTAGCTCATTGGTGACATCGAATTTGTTGTGGCGCGCTGCAAATAGTAGGACGGGCAGGACTGAGAGTTGGGTATAGCCCTGCTCCACGCAGCGGTCTACGCCGTCTTGGATCGTCGGCTCTGTGAGTTCTAGGAAGCAGGGAATTACCGGACGGCTGCTGTCCAGTTGATGGTACTGCTGGGCAAAGTCAATAACGTTTTGGCGGCCAGAGGCGCTACGACTACCGTGGCCCACCATCAGCAGGGGACGATGCTGGGGCAGGGGAGCCAAGTGAGAGGTCTGAATAAATTTTTGCTCTTGCTCTAAGAGCTGATGGGGATTGAGATGGGAGTTCAACGTGAATGACAAAGCGGGGCTCCTTTTTCCGTGTCAGGCGGAAATCTAGCGCTGCTCCTGGCGGAATCGCCATGGCTTGGAAATGGATTCAAGTCATGGTTGCGAGCAAAAAATACTCTGCGGGCATCTGGATTGTTCAGGTCTTCTGACTTGTCCTATTCCTGTTGGTTTGGAAAGTTGGTTTACAGTTGCCGCACAGTCTCGGAATTGCACCGAAGTTTCCCTGAAATGCTCCGCCTCGCGAGAGCTTCCCTATCCTAACGGTCACCTTAGTCCTTGCTCCGCTTGTGTAACAGCCTGTTGCAAGCCAAGGGTGATTCTTCTCAAGGAAGTTCTTTTGTGGGCGGGCGGGCCATTGCGCTTTGCCTCATGGGCCCCATTGGCGCTTCGTCGTCATGATGCTCTGCCATTAATTGGGGGAGGAGAGAGATAGAAACCATTAAAGAAGGCGATGGAGCCTACAGCCCCATCGCCTTCTTTGAATCAGATTTTGATGTCAGTCAGATTGGATGTCAAAGCCCGTAGGCTAGGACATTAGTCTTCCAGCTTGCCCAGAACGTCGCGCTTGACTTCATTCAGGCTTGCGGATAGCTCTTCACGGGTGGATGCTTTGAGCACGTAGCGATACAGGAACCAAGCGCTGTAACCAATACCCACCATTTCAAAGGTAGGGGCCAACAGCGGAATCTCATTGATGGCACCCAAGATTGCCAAGGCAACCTTCACGGTGACTAGGCCACCGACAACCAAGCCGGTGACGATAATGGGCTGGCGGTACTCGTTGAACAGCTCATTGATGACATCCAGGGAAAGGTAGTCCTTCACCTGAGCCAACATTTCTTGCCACTCACTGCTGCTCTGAGGAGCACCAGCAGCAGTTGCAAGAGGACCAGACTCCATCTTGACTTCTACTGTAGGGGCGTCAGCGTCCACATTGACGGTCTGTACTTCGGGCGTTTCGAGGGTCTTAGCTTCAGAACTCATCGCTGATCTCTCACCTAATACAACGGGGTGCTCTAACTTTGCCTTGAACGATTAGGTCAGCGACCCTTCTATATGAAGAAGAAAATTGGACGCTGCCTCAGGCTTGCCTCAAGTCTCAGTCGGACTGGACTTCTGGGAAAGACACCAAAGCACTAGCCAATCAAATTAGCATGGCTTGGCGATCGCTCGACCCCAACGGCAGAAAATCTATAACGCTAAAAGAATTACAAAGCTTATCCCTTTGCGCAACCCTCAAGGCTGAATTGGTAGCAGGGTCAGGCTTTTCGCAGGCAATTCTTTTGAATTTTTATAGTTCTTTTGAACTACTTTAGTCTAGCACTTAAACTCGCAAACCCACAGGACTCAAGACGAGTCCCATGGGTCAGGTTGGTCTCATTAACCCATGGGCTAGGTCTAGTCGCGACTATTGAACGCGATCAAGAAGCGCAGGATAAAGATGAACAGGTTGACGTAGGTCAAGTACATGGACATGGAAGCGGCCAGGTACTGCTCATCATTGTAGGTACGGGGCAGAGTGTAGAAGTCCACCACTGCTGCTCCGGCAAAAATCACTGCACCCAGGGCAGAGATCGCGAGCTCTAAGTAGGTGGGGGTGTGAACGCCGAAAAGCGAGAACAGCAGTTGAGCTGCCATCACCACGACCAGGCCAATAATGCCGAGTTGAACGGTCTTCGCCAGGGCAAAGCCATCAGTCTCAGACAAGTTGGAGCCAATTTGGCGGGCTGCAATAAAGGTAACGCCGCAACCCAGGGCAGCCATGCCGATTCCCCAGAAGCCGACGCTGGGAACTGCCAAGGCAACGGTAATCAGGCCAGTCAGCGTGTAGCCCGTGAGCAAGCTGTAGAGCACCAGCATGGGAAGTGCTTTGGCGTTGTCCTCTGCCTGGGCTGCACCCTGGGCCACAAAGAACAGCACGAGTTGCAGCACCATTGCCCCAAAGAAGGTGGGCATAAACAGCTGGGGATAGCTTTGGGCCACACCCAAGCCACCGTAGGTTCCCAGGGCGGTCAGAATGAGGCCACCCCCAACAAAGGGCAGCGCCTTGGGAATGACGTTGGGCCCCACCAGGGATTGATTCTTCGCCTGGCGGATGGCTTCTCGAAAGTTACTAGTGTTTGCCATCTCAGTTCGACTCTCGTTTAGGTCTGGATAGTGGGTTTGGACGGGAGGGTCTGGACCAGGCCACACGGCCTCCACTAGCCCTTAGCTTATTGTGGCAGTCCTGCCTTTGCATCTATCGTTGGGATTTTTTCGGTAATGCGGCCTTGACAGGCTGTTGAGTTCTAAGGGGACTAGCCTAGGCCGCTGTTCCTACCTGTAATGCTTTGGATCGGTTTTTGATCGAATTGCCTGAAACTTGACTGGCTTTTACTGAAATGTCAAGAGTGTCTATATATACGGCTGAAGAAGGTCGCACTAACCTTGGGTGATCTTCAGGAGAACGGTATCTTGGCTGCATGGTAAGCATTAATTCCCTTTTGTAGAAGGGATTTTGCTGATTGCGTGTTTATTCCTAAAGTATTTTGGGCATCGTCGTCAGACTCCCGTGGAACGACCATGGTTGTTGTGCTTTCTGATGCAGAGAATAAGGATAGCTCTGATGCAAAGGTGTCCTGTCGATGCAAGCCACTCAATCCTCTTCCTCCTATCGTTCCCGCAGTCTCGAACTCTTGGTGAAGTATCACCAAGACAAGTCAATTCGGACTCGCAATAACTTGGTTAAGCTAAATGCTGGCCTGGTTCGAAAAATCGCTCACCGGATTAGCCACCAGTGCTCCGAGCCCTATGAGGACCTCGAGCAAATCGGTTACCTGGGCCTGATTCGTGCCATTGAGCGTTTCAACCCCAACCAGGGTTGCGCTTTTAGTTCCTTTGCAGTGCCTTACATTCGCGGTGAAATTCTCCACTTCCTGCGTGACCGTGCCACTTCCGTTCGCATTCCCCGTCGTTGGCAAGACTTGCAAAAGTCTGCCCAGCGCGCTCGGGAAAAGCTGACCCGTGAGTATGGTCGTCAGCCTCGTGACCAAGAAGTGGCTGATGAACTGAAAATCTCCGTAGAGGAGTGGCAGAACATTAAGTTGGCGGGTAAAAACCGTATGCCTCTCAGCTTGGATGCCACGGTTTGCTTCCAAAATGATTCTTCTCTGACATTGGGCGATACTTTGCCTGATCCTTCCTTCATTCGTCAGCAGGCTCTCAACGATGAGCGTCAGCAGGTTCAGCGAGCCATGACTGAGTTGGAAGAGAAGACCCGTGCGGCGATCGAGTTCGTTTTCTACAACGATATGTCCCGTAAAGAAGTGGCTGAGCGCATCGGCGTGAGCCCCATGACGGTTACTCGTCGCATTCAGCGCGGCATTCAGCAGATGGTCACCACCATCCAGCCTCAGGTTCCTCAGACCGAGCAGTAATAAAGACAACAGCTCTAAGCTTTGAGGCGAATGGTGAGTTCGCTTTGAAGCTGCTGGGGTCAACTCAATGCATTTGTGAAGCAGCGGTTCTAGGTTTTCCTGGAGCCGCTGCTTTGCTTGGTGCAGAGATGGGAGCTCGAAGTTCGTTCTCGATCGCGTTTTCTTCAGTTGGCTTCGATTAAGGCAATCTCTGGAGAGAGTGCGAACGAGATTTTGAGTTTTCAGGCGTTGTTTCTTAACACTCGGGTGATTGCTCGAGGCACCTTTGAGTTTGTGGGTGGCGCTTGGGAGCGTTTGGTGTGGTGCTTTTACAAAGTTGATTTGCAAGTCGACTTAGAAGAATGAGCCAAATGTGATGCGCCGGGATGGAGTGTAGCGCTTGTATAGGGCCAGTTGAGTTCCGTTATTGTTCCACTTCACTTGGTCGAATACTTGGAACAGGATGAAGAGTCCGCGACCACATTCTCCCGATTCGCAAGGGACTGGATCGTTCCAGTTTTCGCAGGAACCGCTGGGGGTGTTGAAGCCTTGGCCTTCATCGGTGATGATCCAGCAGAGCTCTCGATTGGTTTTGGCGTAGCGAATGGAGACTGATTTGCTGGGATCTAGGCCATTGCCATGACGGGTTGCGTTGACTAAGGCTTCTTGGAGTCCCAGTTGAACGTTCAACTGGTGAGCTGTTGGCACGTCCTGCATCAGGACATCCAAAATAGGTTGTAGATATAAGGTCGATGGAAAACTAAGGGATTTCCAGGCGCGACGGCTGAAGCTGGCTGTGAGCTGCTGGGTTGATTGCTCAGCTAGGTCAACGGTCATGGCAAAAACAGGGGGAGGTATATTGCCAGTTTATCGAACCCTTTCCCGTTAAGCTACGGCGATCGCGCACCTCTATATACAGGTGGTTCGGCATTTGAATCTGTGCAGATCGTCTGGTATAAAGCAGGGCTGTCATGGTTGAGGCGGAATGTTGAGCCTCTTCAGACTTCTAATTGGTGATGCTAATTCCTGAGTGAATTGGGGCTTAAATGTTGAATTAGATCTTTAAGAAAGACTGCGCTGGGCTCTAGGAACCTAGGGGATCCTTCGAGGGTGGTTTGACCCCCGCACCTAGTGAAGGGTCTCACCCCTTGTACTTGTCGCACAGGGGCCTCGCCCCTGGGGGGTGCCTTTCCCTGACTGCTTCCTAGCGGATCGATGGGCGCTAGATTTCAATGCGAAAAGGCGCAAGAACACCATATCCAGGGGATTGCTTAGTCTCTGTGTGTCTCTGTGTTATTTCGGAACTTTGAGACTTTGCCCCACACTGCCGAAAGCTTTGCTCTATGATTGGTGATAATTATTACCTCAAGAGACATTAATCTGCTGACTCACCGGAGGAAGCGGCTTGCCTACCTAGCAAGTGTTTCGGGTTTAACTCGTTTCTGAGGCCGTGGCGTTACTTGAAAGTCCATTTGTGATCGACGTAATCTACTGCGCTTAGAAAGGAAGTTTTCCGTGCCATCTACCACGTCTAGTCCCGTGTCATCTACAACAACTACCCTCGCGAACAGTTCAGCTGCGGGTGCCACCGCTGCTGCAACACCTAGTTCCAGCACGATTCTCTATGCGCGTTTGTTTGACGCGTTGGAGCCCAGTGCCATTGACCAAATTCTCTTGCAGTTGGCCGCTAGTGCCATGCGCATGGGCGGTCACCGTTATGGTGCCTTTTTGGATGCGGCTGCAACTGCGGCTAAGTGCGCTATTTACACCACTTATTTGGAGCAGGGGCAGAACCTGCGTAAGACGGGTGGTTTGCACCATGTTGAGCCGAAGCGCGTTAAGGCGATCGTTCAAGAGATTGATGGTGCGCTGAATGAGGGCAAGCTGCTGAAGACGCTTGGCTCTCAAGAGCCTCGCTATTTGATTCGTTTCCCTCACTTGTGGTTGCAGCAGTATCCTTGGCAGTCGAATCAGCCTCGTTTGCTGACGAATCGTCTGACTTTGGGTGAGAAGCAGAAGATTGAGGAGACGCTTCCTAATGATCTGCCGGATGCTTGTTTGTTGAACTCTTTCCAGTTCATGGAACTGATTGAGTTGCTGCATATGAAGTCTCAGGATCATCTGCCTCCCGATCGCCGGATGCCTTTGAGTGAGGCGTTGGCTGAGCATATTAAGTTGCGTTTGCTGTATTCCGGTACGGTGCTGCAGATTGATTCTCCTTGGGGTCTGCCTTTCTATGCGTTGGCGCGGACGTCTTACTCTCCCAAGGGTGAGCAGGAGCGGGCCTATGTGGTGATTGAGGACGTTGCTCGTTTCTTCCGCTTGATGCAGGTTTGGGTGGATGAGAAGCCTGGGGTGATGCGGGCGCTTGAGGCGTTTGATGTGGATCCTGAAAATAAGCAGCAGGCTTTGGGTGAGCTGGATAAGTTCCTTCAAGATTGGGCTGATAAGTACCACGTTGAAGGTGGTGAGCCGATGATTATGCAGCTGGTGGTGGGCGATCGCGAAGATTAGAAATCTCGTGGTGGTTCTTGCTAGGTGATGAGCTGGGGCGTTAGCTCTGGCTTTTAGAGGCGGTCTCCGTTTGGGGGCCGCTTTCTTGTTGTTTAGGCATTGGCGGGGAAGCTAGAAGAATCTCTGAGGCAAGGCGCAAATCGATGAGGCAAGCGGCAAATCTATGGGGACCAGTCCCCAAACCCCAGCCGGATGGGACGGGCGCGTCCCCTACGGGTCACCCCTCCGATGCGGGCTGGGTTGCTTCAGTGCTTGAGGTAAGTACTAGATGCGATGAAACATTTCCGGACGTTGTTGTGGGGTGGGGCGAGGGATGATTATTGCGTAGGGACAAGGCATTGCCTTGTCCAGTCTTGTTTCCGGTCATGCCTCAAGTTCCCTTTCTCCTTTAGGAGAGAGGGTTAGGGAGAGAGGAGGATTTGCTTCTTGCGCCTAACCTCTCGCTTCTCTACCCATTCCCAAACCGATAACCTTTCCCATAAACTGTGTGAATTAGGGTGGGGCTTCCCTTCGCTTCGATCTTGCGGCGCAGCAGCCGGATCTGGGCGGCGAGGACGTTGCTGGCGGGGGCACGATCGCCCCCCCATAAAAATTCCTGTATCTGTTCATGTGTCAGCAACTGCGCCGGATGTTGCATCAAATAGGTCAGGAGGCGCGTTTCTTTTTCGGAGAGTTCGATCGCTTTTCCGTTGCGGTGGGCGACTTGATTCATTGAGTCGAGTTCGAGGTCTTCGACTTTGAGGAGATTGCTGGGGGCTGTTGGTTCAATGTTGGGGCTGTTGGTGCGGAGTTGGGCGCGGACGCGGGCAAGGAGTTCGCGCAGTTCGAAGGGTTTGATCAGATAGTCGTTGGCTCCGGCGTCGAGGCCCTGGACGCGATCGTCGAGGGTGTCTTTGGCGGTGAGGAAGAGGACGGGGGTGTTGTGGCCCTGTTGCCGCAGCTGTTGGCAAATCTCTACACCGGAGAGTTCGGGGAGCATCCAGTCGAGGATGAGGAGATCGTAGGGTTCGGTTTGGGCCAGGTTGAGGCCGGTTGGGCCGGTTTGGGCGATGTCGACGCTGTAGCCTTCCTGCTGGAGGACGCGGCTGAGGGGGGCTGTGAGTTCGGGTTCGTCGTCGACTAGAAGAATTCGCACTGCCGTTGGGGCCGTTGGAGGTCTGCGTGAGGTTTGTTGAGGTGGTCTGGGGACTGGGCTGACGGGTTTGTCGTTAAAAGGCTACAGGATAGAAGGCATGTCTTGATAGGATTAGAGCCGGTTCGCTACTCAGCGAGTGACTAAGACTTATCGAGCAATAACGAACCGATGACGATAACTTAATTTCCTTCGGGCTCCCATTATCCATGCTAACTGTTGCCCTCGCTAAAGGTGGCTTGCTTAAAGAAAGCATTCGTATGTTTCAGTCTATCGGGCTGGATTTTAGTGCTTTTTTGGAGCCGGGCATGCGCCAATTGCAAATTGTGGAGCCTACGGGGCGGGTGCGGGCGTTGAAGGTGCGTAATGGTGATGTACCGGTGTATGTGGAGTATGGCCAGGCCCATGTAGGCATCGTTGGCTATGACGTGCTCAAGGAAAAGCGTCCCAATGTGGCCCATCTCGTCGATTTAGGCTTTGGGGGGTGCCGGGTGTCGGTGGCGGTGAAGAATGACAGTCGTTATCAGTCGGCGCTGGATTTTCCGGCTCACATGCGGGTGGCTTCGACTTTAGTGAATTGCTCGCGGGAGTATTTCCACGATTTGGATATTCCGGTGGAGCTCGTTTATTTGTCAGGGGCGGTGGAGCTGGGGCCGATTACGGGGATCTCGGAGGCGATCGTTGATATCGTCGAGACGGGGACAACCCTGCGGGAAAACGGTTTACGGGAGACGGATGTGCTGTTCAATAGCACGGCTCGATTGGTGGGCCATCCCTTGAGCTATCGCCTCAATCAAGACGGTATGGGCGATGTAGTGGAGCAGATTCGCGAGTTGGTTGCCGCGAAGGTATAGCAGGCCAAATGCAGGGGCGGATTTAGCAGGGATTTTGCTGTAGGGGCGGGTTTGGCAGAGATTATGTGCAGGGCGGTAGTATTTTGGGCCAAAACCCGCCCCTACGCGAGGGCCGGTTGCAGGGACGGGTTTGGCAAGGATTTTGTGTTGGTGCAGCGGTCTCTTTGGGGCAAAACCCGCCCGTACGCAGTTGGTGGCTGGCAGAAATTGTTTCAAAGCCCATCAAGTCCAGTCTCTGCTCCCCCCTGGAGAAGCATTGTGCGTCATCCTGGAGAGACCTGTAATTTGTAGGCTTCATGAAATCTGCGACACCGCCTAATCTCTCGCTGTCAATTTTTGGCACGATCGCCGCAATCATCGTCTTCCTCGCTCTCAACGCCTTTGTCATCATTAACCCTGGCCAGGCGGGAGTTATCAGCATTTTGGGTAAGTCCCAAGACGGTGTTTTGCTAGAAGGCATCCACGTCAAGCCACCTTTTGTGGCGCGGGTGGATGTGTATGACACCACAGTGCAAAAGTTCGAAGTTCCTGCCCAGAGCTCGACAAGAGACTTGCAGGAGCTGACGGCGCGGTTTGCCATTAACTTCCGCCTCGATTCCAGCAGAGTGGTGGAAATTCGTCGTAAGCAGGGCTCGTTGCAAAACTTGGTGACCAAGATTGTGGCTCCCCAAACCCAGGAGGCCTTCAAGATTACGGCTTCCCTGCGCACGGCTGAGGAGTCCATCACCCAGCGTTCTGCGCTGAAGCAGGATTTTGATGACACCTTGAGTTTGCGTTTGGAAAAATACGGCGTCATCGTGCTGGATACCAGTGTGATTGACCTCAACTTCTCCACAGACTTTGCTAAGGCGGTTGAAGAGAAGCAAATCGCGGAACAGCGCGCCCAGCGAGCAGTTTACGTTGCTCAGGAAGCAGAGCAGGAAGCCCAGGCCGATGTGAACCGCGCCAAGGGTAAAGCTGAAGCTCAGCGTCTGCTGGCCGAAACATTGAAAGAAACTGGCGGCCAGCTGGTGCTGGAGAAAGAGGCTATTCAGGCCTGGCGTGAAGGCGGTGCCCAAATGCCTAAGGTGCTGGTGATGGGCAAAGACGGGGGCGGTGGCGTACCGTTCCTGTTCAATCTAGGAGATGAGGTCCAGTAGGGGCATTGCCATGTTCGTTGCCCTGTGAGCGTCCTGATTGATATTCCAACTGGGTCGATGCGTTGCAATTCGTGCAGCTCACCGGCCCAATTTTTTGCGAATTTTTCCCAGGGTCGAGTCGAGCCAGAGGCGTTTGAGTCGCCAGGGGGCTAAGCCAGGAACGAGTTGTTTGGGCTGGGGGTTTTGGTCCTGGTAGTCGAAGAAGGCGTTAATTTCGGTGAGGATGACCTGGAAGCGCTGGAGGAGGCGATCGCGTCGATGCCCATCCAAAAGCGTCTCTAAACCTTCAACCGTCTGTGGCTCCCGCACTGCTGCCTCAATCCGCTGCAAGTCATAGTCCAGTGAGTAACCGCCAATCTTCTGGCAATTAAACCCTGGGTCCAAAAAGTCCGACAGGCCATGGTTGACGCTGGAAAATACCTGACAGCCGCAGGCCATCGCTTCCAAGGGCGGCAGGCCAAAGCCTTCGGTTACACCGCTAATGGCCCAGTATTCCGCTGAATCGTAGAGATAGACTTTGGCCTGGTTAAACAGCCCCGGCAAATCCTCCATAAAATGGTCTAGGACGTAGACGTTATGTTTGGCCTGGAGGGCGGGGATGAGTTGCTTGAGCAAGTACTGGGATGACTTGCGAGCCTGAATGAGAACGTCGATGGTGCGCTCAGTCTTGTTGTTGCTGAACTCTGGGGAAATTTCGTTGGGTAGATGGTACAGCAACCCATTGTTGGCCCACTGGCCCCAATAGCCCAAGGTGTTGCGGCTGACGGTGATGATGGGGACTGAGGCAGGGATGCGGAAGCCATAGCCTGAGCTGTGAGCATGGTAGATGGCGTGGTGGCCTTGAAGTTGCTTCAGCACCTTTGGTGTGTCGAAGCCCCAGCCGATGATGAAGGCGCAGTTCTGGCTGTCGTCGCTGCTCAATAGGTCTGGCAGGAAGGGATGCTCGGCCTCGCGCTGGCGGTAAGTGACGACGGCGGCTTCGCAGAGCTCTTGGGCCAGGGCCATGGTTTTGAGTTCGGCAAAGAGGCCGCCGCCATGGAAGGCTCCGCTGGTGCCGGGGACGAGGAAGTAGAGCTTGCGCAGTGGGTGGTTGGCCATTGCAGGGAAATAGGAATGTGCTGGGACCTTAATACCACTGTAGGGACATGGCATGCCATGTCCCTACCAGGGTTGAACCTTCGGGAGATTTTGCTTTTGCGATTGGCCCGTGCAAAATCCCCCTCGGTCCCCCTTTTTTAAGGGGGATGACGTTATTGGAGATCTTGGAGTGGAGGCTTAGAACTCAGGACTTAGGTTAGGCGGCGACTAGGGTTTTGACTAAGCCTTCGAACAGAGCCAGGCCGTCGGTGCTGCCTGTGACGGCATCGGAGGCGCGTTCGGGGTGGGGCATCATGCCCATGACGTTGCCTTGCTCGTTGCAGATGCCAGCGATGTCGTTGCAGGAGCCGTTTGGATTGGCTGAATCTCCGTTCTCGCCTTTGCCGTAGCGGAAGACGACTTGGTTGTTGTCTTCGAGGCGTTTGAGCTGGTCGTCATCAGCGTGGTAGCGGCCTTCGCCATGGGCCACGGGGATGGTGATGGTTTGGCCCTTGCTGTAGTTTTTAGTCCAGATCAGGTCGTTGCGCTCGACGGTGAGGGGGACGCGATCGCACACAAAGTGCAGGTTCGCATTCCGCACCAAAGCCCCCGGCAACAACCCTGCCTCGGTCAAAATCTGGAAGCCATTGCAAATGCCTAGAACAGGCTTACCGGCCTTGGCATGTTCCACAGTGGACTTCATGGCCGGAGAGAAGCGAGCGATCGCCCCGCATCTCAAATAATCCCCATAGCTAAAGCCACCGGGCACCACCACAATGTCGATATCCGAGAGGTCACTGTCCTCATGCCAGACCATGCGGGTGGGCTGCTTGAGAATGCCCTGGGCCACCCACTGCATGTCGCGATCGCAGTTGGAGCCGGGAAAAACAATAATGCCAAATTTCATGCTGATACCTTACTGATGCCTGGGCTGGAACGGAGACGCGATCGCTGGTCGTTCTAAAAAGAAGCTCAATGGCGTCTAGACTGCGCGGCTAAGCAGCAGCAAGCTCAAAGCGGTAGTTCTCAATGACAGGGTTGGCCAACAGTTGGTCGCACACCTGGTCGAGTTTTTGCTTGGCGGCATCTTCGTTTTCAGCGGCGAGCTTCAGCTCTACGTACTTGCCGATGCGCACGCCTTCGATGCCGTCATGGCCGAGGTGCTGGAGGCCAGTTTCCACAGCGGTGCCAGCGGGGTCCAGCACGGAGGGGCGCAGGGTGACGTAGATTTTGGCTTGGTATTGGGTCACGGGATCGAACCAGGACGAGGATTGCAGGTGGCGCGATGCGCCAGAGTTTTGGGTGACATAGCCTTGGGCGATATGGCCCCAAACTCACTTCGCTATTCTATCCCGACCGGGTCTATCCCTCGCGG
>CALLPZ010000073.1 GCA_938015405.1 uncultured Pseudanabaenaceae cyanobacterium | reverse complement strand
CCTCCTCCAGTTCCGCATACTCCACTGGCGATAGCGGACTGCCATCAATGGGCGATCGCCCCTGCAAGATCACTTCCTCCCGCAACACCTCCTCCGGCACATCCTCTGGCGGCGGCAGGGCCAGGGCACTTTCTCCAAACGTCAGAACGCCCCCGTTCCAACCCAACAGGCTCGAAGTTATCGCCACAGCCCAGAGACGACAGAACTGACCAGACGCGCGATCGCCATGACTCCATGTCATCCACTCAAAACGCCTTGCCATCCAATCCCCTCTACCACAGCATTTCTCTAGCGCAATCTTTAGCTTATCGCCTCAGCTAGGCCCACCAATCTACCAAGCATCAGCTCAGAGTTCGTGCCCATGCTCAGACAGTCTACTTAGACTGACTTACGTACTTTCAGTTTTTCTTTATTCAAAGCGTGATCAACCTCACCAAAAGCCCCTAAGAATACTGAATTCAGAGGGCACCATCGTTGGGCATCTTAGGGGTACTTCCTCTTCTCTGCCTTAGCTGGTTGTCCAGATGATCTCCTCCCCGGTTGACTCCCTTCGAGCAGGCGCAGCTGCCATTAAAAGCAAGCAATTTAGCGAAGCTATTAAGCATCTTGAGGCCTATTGCAATGCCAACGTTGGTGTCGAATCCAACGAGCATTACCAAGCCCAGATCTGGTTGGTCCAAAGCTACAAAGCCCAAGGCCGGACCACAGATGCCCGGCACCTTTGCTTCAACCTCAGCCAGGTTGCTCAACCCAAGGTCAAAGCTTGGGCAGCCAAGATGATGCACCAGCTCCCTGTGCAAATTCCAGGCCGGGAGCCCGTCGAAGCAGCCAGCCCAGTCGGCTTTAGCAATAACGCTCCTTTCAACACCTCCAAGCCCTGGTCTGACCCCGGACAAACAGCCGGGAAAGGCCCCGGCAAGGGGCCAAAAGGCAATGCCAACGGCTCTCAGAAAGAACTTCCCAAATCAGAACGGTCCCAAACTGGTGGTGTAACCCTCCTACTCAAAGGCATCTCCACCAATCTCGCCCTCGTCTCAGGCTTGACCCTCATCGGTCTGTTTGGCATGGCGCTGAGCTTAGTTTGCGCCATTGTCTTCATCCAGGGCAGCGACAATCCACTCCTGGGTCTCGGCATCTCAACGGCCATCACTCTCGCTTTTAGCTTGGGAACCTTCTTCGTCTCACCCTTCATCATGGATTGGGTGCAGCGCTTGGTCTATGGCACCCAATGGACCAGCCTCGAAGAAATCGAGAGCCTCAGCCCGGAGAGCGCCCGCATTATTCGCCAGGTCTGCAAAGAGAAAAAGCTCAAGCAGCCTCGCCTGGGCATTATTCAAGACCAAAACCCCACCGCTTTCACCTACGGCTCTCTGCCCAACAGTGCTCGGCTAGTGGTCAGCCGAGGCCTCTTTACGTACCTCGACGATGATGAAGTTGCAACAGTCTACGCCCACGAGCTAGGCCACATCGTCCATTGGGACTTTGCCGTCATGACCCTGGCTGCAACCCTCGTGCAAATCCTGTTCTTGATCTACAGCTATTCAAGAGAAGCAGGTCGCAACCTGGGGAACGGCGATGGTGCCAAGAAACTTCGCAGCGCCTTGCAAACGGCAACGATCACGGCCTACCTGTTCCACCTCGTCGGCCAATATCTGCTGCTCTACCTCTCCCGCACTCGAGAATATTACGCCGACCATTTTGCCGCAGAAGTGACGGGCAACCCCAATGGCCTCTCCCGAGCCCTGGTCAAGATTGCCTACGGCATCGTCGAAGAAGGCAAGCGCAGTGAAGAAACCAATCAGGCACCGAGCAAAGTCCTTCAGGGAATGCGCGCCCTAGGCATTGCCGATGCCCAAAATGCCGGTGCTGCTGGCACTGCCTACCGAGTCGCTTCCGACAGCAATAGCGTTGGTCGCGTCTTTCTCTGGGATATGTTCAACCCCTGGGCCAAGTGGATGGAGCTTCGGTCTACCCACCCCCTAACTGGCAAACGGGTCAGGGCCCTCGGCAACTATGCCGAGCAGCTCGATCTCCAAAGCGAGTTCGACATGGTTCGGGTGGTACGGGCCGGAAATCAACTGGATAAAAAACGTCTGTACGGTGGCTTTATCCAAGACGTGGTCTTGATGGGGAGTCCTTGGCTTGGGGCCGGCATTGGTTTAGGGGTCGGCATTGCGATCGCCGCCACCCTCAGCAGCCCTCTTCTCGCCGTGAGTGGAGTACTTCTGGGCTTGAGCCTCGGCACCCTCGTCCATGCCTTTGTCATGTACCCCCAGATTCAGCGCCCCAGCGAGACTGATATTTTGACGCTGATGTCCGATGCCTATGCCAGTCCTTTGCGAGGTCGCCCTGTCAAGCTGGCAGGTCAGCTCATCGGCAAAGCCCAGGCAGGAGGTCGCTTTAGCGAGGACTTCCAGTTCAAAGACAAAACGGGCATGGTCTACCTCAACTACTCCTCCCGCTTTGGAGCCCTGGGCAATTTCCTATTTGGCTGGAAGCAATCCGAAAAATTCATCGGTCAGCCCGTGGCCCTGACTGGCTGGTTCCGCCGGGGCATCGCTGCACAAGTTGACCTGAATGAAATGGAATGCGATCAGGGTCTAGTCAGCAGCTACCATCGCTTTGGCAAGCTGGTCTCTGCCACAGTCTGCCTAGTCGGCGCGATCGCGCTGGGCTTGCTAGGGATAACCAGCGCAGGCTTATAGGCAAAACTCCTACAGCACAACCCGCTCGCGCTCCAGGTTACTCAGAGTGCTCAGGCGACCATCTTCCATTTGCAAGATGCGATCGGCCACATCCAAAATTCGGTTGTCATGGGTCACCAGCAGCACTGCCGAGCCCCGTTCCTGGGCCAAGCGACGCATAATTTCCACCACATCTCGGCCGGATTGTTTATCCAGGGCCGCTGTAGGTTCATCGGCCAGTACCACTCGCGGAGAGCTGACCAGGGCTCGGGCGATCGCCACCCTTTGCTTTTGTCCACCTGACAATTCCTGCGGATAGTAATTAGCCCAATCCAACAGGCCCACTGCTTCAAGCATTTCTAGGGAGCGCAGCTTTTTCTCCTTGGCCGTAAGATTGGGATGGAGGTCCAAAGACATCTGCACATTCTGCCTGGCCGTAAGGGCATTGAGCAGGTTGTGAGCCTGAAAAATATAGCCAATGTTGCGCCGCAGCCGCACCAACTGTTTTTTACGGGCCTTGTACATTTCTTCGCCCAGGAGCCTCAAGCTCCCTTCCTGGGTCGAGCGCAATGCCCCAATTAGCGTCAGCAATGTGGTCTTGCCCGAGCCCGAAGGGCCCATCAAAATCACGACTTCCCCTGGATCCACGCGAGCGCTAACTTCGTGGAGCACCTGTTTACGCAAACGACCGCTGCCAAAGTAATGGCTCACATGGTCGATAGAAATGATCGGATCTGTAGCAGCAGTCATGGCATTAATGCGCAATGGACTTGGGTTAGGGAACGCCGCTGAGCGCTTCGAACAAAAAGGCCGTCATCACGAGAGACACCCCAAGCTCGCCTAGAAAATATCAGCGGGGTCGGCTTCTTGGACCTTACGAACTGCGATCGCGCCAGAAATCACACACATAGACATCGTTAGCAGAAACACAAACGTGCCTCGCTCCTGAGTCATCTGCAAAGGCAGGGACGTGGCATTTTCCGTCATGTCATATAGAGCGATGCAGAGCAGGAAGGCCGGGATAAATCCCAGAATGGACAGCACGATCGCTTCCTGGAAAACCACCGACAATAAATAGCGATTCCGATAGCCCATGGCTTTGAGGGTGGCATATTCGGGCAAGTGGTCTGCCACATCGGTATAGAGGATTTGGTAAACAATCACCATGCCGACAATCCAGCCAATGCCCGCCCCGAGATTGAAGATAAAACCGATGGCGGTGCTGTTTTCCCAATAGTCCCGTTCTAGCGCAACAAACTCATCTTTGGACAAAACTAAAACATCACCATTGGGCTCCTGAATTTCCTCGCGCAGGGTCGCGAGGATTCGAGCCTCATCCGCGCCAGGTTCTAGGCGCACCATGCCCATGTCGATCAAGCCGGGACTGCGATCGAAGATTCGCAGAAAGTTGATATCACTGGTGATCAAATTACCGTCGGCCCCAAAGGAAGCGCCCAGGTTAAACAGTCCCCCCACCGTCACCCGGCGTCCGCCCACCTCGGTCGTTACCGAACCATTTTTTTCAAACAGCTCTGCCACTGGACCAAACTCGGGCCGGGAATCCCGATCAAACAGCACGTAATCCGGCAACTTCAGCGGAGCTGAATCTGGCAGCAACGCCTCAGACACAATGGACTTGGAAGGGTCATAGCCCATGACCTGAATACTTCGGGTGCTGCGATCTTCAGGATTCTTCCAAAGGGCAAAGTTAATGTAGATCGAGGTTGTAGATTCAACCCCCGGCACCCCCGCCGCCTGGAGCAGACGACGGCGAGAAAAACTATCCAAGGCAATCAGTGCGGTGGACTGGGGGCTAACCATGAAAATGTCCCCCTCCAGCGCCTGATGGAAACGGACGGAGCTATCAAACAGGGCATCTCGGAAGCCCAGCTGGATAAACATCAAAATCACGGCAAACCCAATGCCAGCGAGGGCCACCAACAGCCGCACCTTTTCCCGAAT
>CALLPZ010000072.1 GCA_938015405.1 uncultured Pseudanabaenaceae cyanobacterium | reverse complement strand
TAGCGACCTACTTTTGGGTGGCAGCACCTCTCCCGGTCCACCCAGTTCATGGATCTGCTCTGTCCAAACCGCCATCTCTTGCCGGTCACACAGTTGCTGCACCAGCTTGGCAAAGGTGGCATCCTTGGGCTTGAGATAGCAGACACCATGATCCGCATGGGTCGGCCCTGCGGAGGTCTCTGACAAACGTCGCTTCGCCAAGCGTCCACCCACGCCACGCGACTTCTCCAGCAGGGCCACAGAATAGCCTGCTAATTTGAGCTGCTGAGCACAGGTCAGTCCAGCGACTCCAGCCCCAATAACAGCAATATCCAACGGCGGGTCAACAGGGGGCATGGCAATGGGAGCAAACGCAATACCCCACTATTATTAGCGCCTAAGCCCATCCCATGCGCTGTGGTGTCAGCTAAATCGCATTCAACAAAACACTGTGGCGATCGCCCAACAAGAGCCCCAGGCAAAACCTCAGACATCTCCCGAGCTTAAAAATACTCATCATTAAAGAAAGTACCTGCCCCATCCAAATTATTGGCGCAGTAAGGCGCACGCTTGCCATTCCAGGGCGACTTCGGATTGGGCTTCTGCACCACAACCTTGCCATTGGCTCCAGCGGCATCCAGGTAATGGGCCGCTAAGGCACGGCATTCATCCCGGCTAATGTCATCTTTAGCATCTAGCTGAACGCGCTTGCTATCAAACACATCCTGCTCCCTAAGGCGATGGGCAGGCAAACCCGAGATGCGCACCAGACCATCATCCGGGACTGCGGAAGCTGCAGTCTCATCACTGGCCTCTGCCACAGCTTCATCAGTCACAGCTGGCTCAGCCTCAGCGGCAACCTGAGGCTCCGCACTAGGACGCAGCAACGAACCGAGTAGGAGAAGCAGCAACAGGCCACTGCCACCAACGATCGCCCGGCCCCGTCCCGTAGCCAAAAGCGACCGAATCGTACGCCGCCACTCAAAGCGTCGCAGGGAGCGCCGCAACAGAATGCGCCCAGACCAAGCGGCCTCTCGGACGCCATTGCGATAGGCCCGCACCCGAGCCACATCGATATCTCTGGCCCAGACATGGCGCAGCGCTCGCTCCACCAGGGGCAACAATTCTTGCTTCAGCGGAGCCGAGCGGCCCGTGAAATAAATGCAGAGCTGCTTATCCTTACGAACAACCTGCACGCGCAAGCCTTTGCGCCGAAGTTGTTGGCGCAGTAAAGACTCAATCGCCTTTGGGTTGCCTCGCTTAACCTGCTGAATGGCTGGCTGAGTGATGGTCACAGACCTGATCCCCGCAATTTCCTTGCAAAGACTCCCACAAAATCTGCGTTTCGTCTTGCGTGGCTGCAATCTAAAGGTGAGTAACAGGAGAAACAAATGTTACACAAATCTAAAGAAGAATCCTGAGAGATCAAGCAGCCAAAGCGGCAAGCCCTCCTACAGCAAGGATTCTGAGGCTTTATCAAAAAGATGTACTCCCTGGATGTCGAACAGCATCTCGATCGTTTCCCCGGATGTTAACTTTGCCCGGGGATCCAGTCGAGCAATAAATTCAGTGGTATTGGGCAGAGCGAAATAGGCGATCGCCTCATGCCCCATCATCTCCACCACGCCCACTTCAGCTTTTACCGAGACCGGCTCAATTCCGGTTGCTGCATAGCTAGGATGATGAATCTGCTCAGGACGCAGCCCCAGAATGACTGGCTGGTCCACATGGCCTTGGTAGCGCGCCTGGCGCTCCCTAGGCAAGGGCAGGCTAAAGGTCTCGGTCTGGGCCACAAGGCCCTGATCCGTAGCCTGCACCACCGCCTCAAAGAAATTCATCGAAGGACTGCCCATAAAACCCGCCACAAAGACATTGGCCGGATGGTCATAGAGATTTTGTGGCGTATCCACCTGCTGCAAAATGCCGCCATTCATCACCGCAATGCGGCTGCCCATGGTCATGGCTTCCACTTGGTCGTGGGTGACATAGACAAAAGTCGTCCCGAGGTCGCGATGGAGCTTGCTCAACTCCGCCCGCGCCTGGACCCGCAGCTTGGCATCCAGGTTACTCAGGGGCTCATCCATCAAGAACACGGCAGGGTTGCGCACAATGGCTCGTCCCACCGCAACCCGCTGACGCTGTCCCCCAGACAGCTGCTTGGGCTTTCGACTTAGCAGGGGCTCAATGCCCAACTGAGAAGCGGCCTGGGTCACTCGCTTTTGGATATCTGCCTTGCTCACCCCTTGGAGGTCCAGGCTAAAGGCCATATTTTCAAACACGGACATATGGGGGTAAAGCGCATAGCTCTGGAAGACCATGGCAATGTCTCGGTCCTTCGCGGAGAGCTCATTGACCCGGCGATCGCCGATGTACAAATTCCCTTCGCTAATGTCCTCCAATCCAGCCAACATTCGCAGAGAGGTCGTTTTGCCACAGCCCGATGGGCCAACCAGCACCAGGAATTCTGCCTCACCAATTTCTAAATTGAGATTTTTGACGGCTTCAAAGCCGTTGTCGTAGCGTTTGCTGACCTGCTCGAATTTTACGGTTGCCATACTATATATGTAAGAAAAGAAGGAACGTCGCGAATCATTCAGCGAGAGAGTCCAGCGGACAGTTAAGACCTATGGCTTAGGCTTAGGCTTAGCCCAGTCTCGTCTGGAACGACCTTGTCTGGAACAGCTTTACGTCTTGAACAGCCTTAGTCTTAGACAGACCTAGCCCTTAACAGAGCCCGCCAGCAGGCCGCGCACAAAGTAGCGCTGCAAGGAGAAGAAGACTGCCAGGGGGACAATCATGGAGATAAAGGCTCCGGCGGTGAGCAGATGCCAGTCTTGGCCGCGATCGC
>CALLPZ010000071.1 GCA_938015405.1 uncultured Pseudanabaenaceae cyanobacterium | reverse complement strand
TCTGTAGATGCACGCAACTTATAAACTCAAGGGGAAAACCGTATCAACAATTACCCTGAGTCCAAATCTAAGGGTTTTCAACCAGGTCTGCGTAGGCACAGGAACAATGTTTATGCGAGGTTCAAGATCGTTAGAAGCAGTCAGAAAAGTTAATCTGTTTTTCCAGATTTACGCTTTCAAAGAAGGATTTATGAAGTCATTTTTCACTTTCTAATACCTCATATCTTTCATTTTGAAATCGCGAATTTCAATTTAGATCTCAACCTCAATATTGAGTCGAACAGCTCTCAACTGTTCACAGAGATAGAAAACCAGCAATGAATAAAAACCTGGTTTCTCTCACCCCAACAGAAGACTGTAGTAAATGATGCCTCCATGTCTTGGATGGAGGAAGGAATGCGTGAATGAGATCGCTACAGCAGCTGTGGAAACGTCCTCGCCGAGTCCTTTGGCTCCTCTGCCTACTGTTACTGCTCCCCCTTTGTTTTAGCCTTCTGCCTCAGTTGCAACCTGCTCGCTCTAATCATGCGAGCCTGCAAAATGGGGTCAGTGAGCAAATTCTGGTCGATCAGTTTGGCTGGCGATCGCAGTCCACGAAAATTGCCCTATTCGCCAATCCCAGACAGGGGCAAAATTCCTCTTATAAATACCAGCCCGGTCAAAATTTCGAAGTCCACCAAGCGGATAGTGGCAAAACCGTTTATCAAGGGCAACTCATCCCTTGGCAGAACCAAGCGACAGATCCCTCTTCGGGAGACCAGGTCTGGTCCGGCGATTTCTCAGCCGTGGAAACCCCGGGTAACTACTACATATACGACCCCAAGACTCGCCAGCGCTCCCATCGCTTTGAAATCCAGGCCAATCCCTATGGTCCTGTCCTCACTGCCGCAGTCAAAGCGTTTTACTACCAACGCTGCGGGACTGCGATTCCCTCAGAATTTGGGGGCAACTGGTCCCATCCCCCCTGCCATATCGGTCGCCACCAGGACCACCTTGCCGCTCGCTACAGCAATGGAAAAGAAGCTCGGGATGTCCATGGCGGCTGGCATGACGCGGGAGACTACAACAAATACTTACCCTTCACCGCCAAAACATTGTGGAATCTCATGGATGCCTATGAGGCTAATCCCACAGCCTTTGGCGATAACAGCAATATCCCCGAAAGCGGTAATGGCGTCCCCGATCTCCTGGATGAGATCAAATGGGAACTGGATTGGATGTTGCGCATGCAGCTAGACAATGGCGCAGTCGCCAATCGAGTTGCCAATGAAGGCTTGGAGGAACGTTACCCCCAGGATGACCACGGGCGACGCTATTACACTGAGCCCACCACCTGGGGGACGGCTGCCTTTGTTATTGGAACCGCCAACGGCTCACGGATCTTTGAGCCCTTCGAAACCGCTTATCCCGGCTATAGCGATCGCCTCCTAGCCGCTGCGGAACAGGCCTGGCAGTTTCTAGAGCAACACCCCGAACGCTTCCCTGCTGATGGCAAAGACCATGGCAGCAAAGAGACCCTGAGCCCTGCCTCCCAAGCAGATGAAGAAGGCGAAGACCCCATCTTGCGGCAATGGGCAGCAGCAGAACTCTATCGAGCGACCCAAGCTGCTCCCTACCAAACTTATTTTGAAACTCAAGCTCGCCAAGACTCTCAACTGGCAGCAGATTGGTTCGACCCTTACAAGAACCTGGCTTACATCACCTATGCCAGAACGCCTGGGGCCAATCCAGACACCCTTGCGAAGCTCAAAACCTCTCTGCAGGAGACCCTGAGACCGATCAACAATCTGGATGACCAAGGGCAAGATCCCTACCGGGCCTACATTGAGCATTACCACTGGGGCTCTAACCAAAGCAAAGCCAATTGGGGCCTGAAGTTCCTCCTGGGCCAAGAGCTGGGTCTCACAGACCTCTCCCCTGGAGACTACCAGGGCAATGCTGAGGAATATCTGCATTACTTCCATGGCCGTAACCCACTAGGTTGGGTCTACCTCAGCAACATGGGTGAAAAGGGAGCCAATGCTGGCGCAGAGAAAAGCGTGATGCGTCTTTACCACGGTTGGTTTCCCCCCAAGAGTCCCTATGACGGGGAACAGTCTCGCTATGGACCTGCCCCGGGCTTTGTGACTGGCGGCCCCAATCAGTATTACAGCGCCAAGCAGGTCTCTCCTCCCTACGGCGAGCCTCCCCAAAAGGCATTTCGAGACTGGAATGTGGATAAGGAAGGTATGGCTCCCAAATCCCAAGCGCCTTGGGAAATCACAGAACCGGCGATTTACTACCAGGCTGCCTATGTGGACCTGTTGTCTTACTTTGCCAAGAGCAGCTAGGCGACCAGCCCAAGGAGATGCTGTAACTCAGGCAATTTTGCAGTGATGAAGACGAGGCATGGTCCAAACAGAGCCATGCCTCGTCTTCATGGTGCTTCAGTCAAATCTTTGCCTCCCTTCCGCCCAGATGGCTAATCTTCAGGGCGCTCTTTGAGCAGGGGTAGGCGATCGCCCCGGAAGAGCTCCTCGCTCGCGCTGCCCAACTGCCCAAGACCCGCCATTGCCAAGCGAGACAACACTAAGCCGCCTAGGAGAGGCACGGTCATCACACTTACAGACAACGCGATCGCCGTCTTCGATAAAGCAGGGGTCGGTGCAGTCACCACAGGAGGAGCCATCTCAGGCTCACGAAATGCATTGGGAGATGGCCAGGACATGGCAGCTATATATACGAAAGAGACTGTAGAGAGAGATGCACAGAAGGAATGGTCCTCGGGCCTTTCTTCAAACGAAAGTCAGGGACAGGTTGTACTCTGAGTTCCCTCAGTCTATCGATTTCACAACATATCGGCCTGCTTTAATCCGCTGAAAAGTGACCCTTACTGTCAGATTTCTCCACCAAGCAAGCTTTTTACTCTCTCGGTAAGTTTTGTCTTAGAGCTCCCCAGCCATGACAAGCTGACAAATTCTTCGCTTTAATTACAGCCCAAGCATTCACCAACGGGCGGTTCTACGCTAAGCTCAGGCGGAATTGCAGTTGTATGGGCCAATCTATGGGTCTGCCCTAGAATCAACAGCTATCCCCCAATTCTTCCCCATTGCCCCTACCCTCAAATGCTTGGCTTTCGCCCTAAGCATTGCGACCGACTCGCCGACGCATCCCTTGTCTAACGCATGGTCCAGTCTACCCTGAGCAAACCAACGCAGAACCAACGCCACTCCCTCTCTAGCTGGTTTTATCAGCTCTTGCAGCAGCCTAAGCTCAAGGTCAAAACCCAACAGCGGGGGAATGCACTTCATCTTCTTCTGGAAAGCCCAGGCTGTCCCGACAAAATCCCGACCCTAATCCAATTGGTTGAGCAGCTCCAGCTCGCCCCATTGGATGAACGTTTTGCGGACAGGCCCGCCCCCGTTTATCGGCTATTGGTTTACGGTCGCCAACGCGGGGAAGCTCGGCCTCGCTGGAGCCAATCCCTCCAACTCAATCAACTAGACCGCTACCAGCGAGTCCTGAGCCAAAAGCTAGCGGCCACGACAGTTGAGGCCGATTCAGCCCAGGTCGGAACAGAACAGCTTGAGGCCAACCAGGCCTGGACAGACAGCGGCGTTTCGGCACTCATTCTCTCCAATCGGGCAATGGCGCAGCAGGGGGATCCCGATGCCATCGCTCGCTACCTCAGCGAAGAGCTCAATGGCCTGGGCGTCTCTGTAAGGGTTGCGATTAAATCAGCCGCCCCAGACTCCCAGCCTGCCATTTCCATCAGTGACACCAAACGCCTCTGGGTCCTGTGCGAAACCGCCTACAGCCTGGATGCCTCCGCCACGGCCAATGTACTCGCCACTCGCCTACGTGGCCTAGAGCTGGATGGCTTCCAGGATGCTGCGGTCTTTAGCCAGGTCAAAGGAGAGCTCAAGCCAGACTGGTCTCTGCGAGTTGATCTCACCCCCCCAGATGAGTTACAGCGCCAATGGAGTCGCTGGGGGGATGAAGCCGCGATCGCCCTCTTGCTCCAAAGCAAGCTCCAAGGCCAAGACATTGCAATCACCTCCAAGCTCCAAGGCCAAACCCTCCACCTCTTCTGTCGGCCCAGCCCTCCAAACACCGCCCAGCCAACGCTTCAATCCCTCAGGGACCAGGTTGCTCCGCTTCTGATTGAACTCGCCCCCCAGGGTATTCACGGTGTGGCCCTCTACAGCCTGACTGCTGGGGATGCGCAACCTGAGCTGCTCTCCTCTGAAGCTGCTGCTTCGCAAAGCAACGGTCTAGCCGCTTCTCCAGCGTCAAACTCCAGCGTGGCATGGATTGCGCTGCCAGCCTCCGAGCACCCCGAGCTGGCTCCCAGCACCCTAGATTTAGCTGAGCAGGGCGACCTGGGCGCCACCAGTTTCCTGCTCACTCGCCTCTTAAACCCCGATTTAGAAGAGCAACTGCAAACAGGAGGAACTCGGGTTCAGCTCCTGCGCCGGGGCGACCTGCTCCACATCATGTGCGATGCCCCTCGCTGCCCCCGTCGCAAAACCATCACTCGCCCCGTTTCCAAATACATCCGCCGCCTGCGCCTGCCCAAAGTGGCTGGACTCCGCATCTATGGCCGCCGTGCCGGTCAGGCCCAGCCTCGCTGGCAATATGGCCGGGACTTTGTGCCACGCCAGGGGGCCAGCAGTGAGCTAGCGCCCCGCTTCAAAGTCACCGAAGCCAAGGGCGGAGACCTTCTGACCCAGGATTCGGCCACCATGGCCGATGGCATGGGGCAAAATCGGGCACCTTGGAATTTAGGACAGGGCATCGCCCTACCGGGCTGGGACATCGGCCCCCTCGTACAGCCCTGGATCGACAACCTCCATCAAGGCCTAGTCAAATCCCAGTTTTTTATTCCCCAAGGGGAATCTAGTCTCGACTTGGTCACAACGGATGGACCGAACCCACTTGCCCAGGCCTCCCAACAATCTCTAAAGGACAAGGCATTCCAGGAAAAATTTGGGGCTACCCCAGCCAAAGTGGCCCTCATTTGGGCAGCCCTGGGCCTCGTCATCACGGGGGGAACGGACCTCGTTCTGGGACAGGTCCTCAACATCACAGCCCCCCGAAAAGAAGCCGTAGACCTAGCATCAAGCCCCAATGCCCTAGGTGAAGTTCTCCTTGGCCAAGGAGCTCAAAATGGAGACAACGCTGGCAGCAGCTTCCTCGACAGTGGCGAAGATGGCTTGCCCCTAGGCTTGGGTAGCTCATTGGGTACTGCTCTGCGCCCCACGGACTCCCCAGCCATCGCAGCCCTCATGGAGCAATACCCCAGCTTCAACAATCCATTGTTCAATGAAAAACTCGCCATTTATCGTCAGCGAGTCGCTGAAGAAGGCCCCCCAGACATTCTGGTCATGGGAAGTTCTCGGGCATTGCGTGGCGTAGACCCTGAGGCCCTAGCGGCAGGCTTAGGCAAGATTGGCAAGCCAGATCTCAAGGTGTTCAACTTCAGCATCAATGGTTCTACGGCCCAGGTAGTGGAGCTGCAGTTGCTGATGCTTCTGGAGCCCGAGACCTTGCCCGGCGTCATTGTTTGGGCAGATGGAGCCCGAGCCTTTAATAGCGGCCGCAGCGATCGCACCTACGAAGCGATCGCCGAGTCCGAGGCCTATCGCCGCCTCCTGCAAAATACCCTGCCCGCCCTCTTCACCCCCGGCGGGACCCTGGTGGCCAAACCCCTCCAGGCACGTCGCCCTGTCACCAGCCTGCTTAATATCCAAGGCCTAGACAATGCCTTAGACAATGGCTTTAGCCGCATCTCTGCCGTCCATGGTCGCCGAGCCCAGCTCAAAAACGGCCTCGGCAAACTCTATGCTCGCAGCGCTTCAGGCCTCCAGCCCGAGCCAGACCCAGAAGCAGGTCCCATCGGCCATGCCCTGGATGTCCCGGAGGGAGAAGGCTTTATCGATTTCGACGGCTTCATGCCCCTTTCCGTTCGCTTTAATCCGGCCACCTATTACCAAAACTACTCCCGCGTCACCGGCGAGTATGACAAGGACTACCAAGGCTTTCGCATGGAAGGGGATCAAACCCGCTCCTTGGAAACCATCATCCACCTCACCCAGCAATACAGCATCCCGCTGGTGTTCGTGAACCTGCCCCTCACCGAGGAATACTTGGATCCAGTGCGATCGCGCTACGAATCCATGTTCCAAAAGCAGATGTTTAAGCGCATGACCCAGCGCCAACTCATCTTCCGCGACCTCTCCCAGCTCTGGCCCGATGCAGTGGACAACTTCTCCGACCCCAGCCACCTCAACCGCTACGGCGCCCGCCGGGTCTCCGCCCATCTGGCAGAAGATCCAATGATTCCCTGGCCCAGTCTGCCTCGTCGCTAAAGGAGTCGCCCAAGGCGTCATCCAAGGCAATTCCCTGGGAAAGGCCAAGAAAGTAAGGCATGATATGTAACGGCTTGTTACATAAACAATCCGCAATTTGCACAAACAGTCTGCTTACCCCGGTCTGTTACCCATCAATCTTTTGGCGTCCATGGCAACCTCCCGCGTCCTCTCTGGCATTCAACCCACAGGTAACCTCCACCTCGGCAACTACCTTGGCGCGATTCGCAATTGGGTGGACCTCCAGGACGATTACGACTGCTTCCTGTTCATGGCCGACCTCCACGCCATCACCGTGCCCTATGAGCCGAAGCAGCTCAAGGAGAACGTCCGCAAAGTGGCCGCCACCTATATCGCCTGCGGCATCGACCCCCAAAAATCAACCATTTTCGTCCAATCCCAGCTCAGCGCCCACAGCGAGCTGGCTTGGCTGTTTAACTGCATCACGCCCCTGAACTGGCTGGAGCGCATGATCCAGTTCAAGGAAAAAGCCGTCAAGCAGGGAGACAATGTCAGCGTTGGCCTCCAGGGATACCCCGTTCTCCAAGCCGCTGACATCCTGCTGTATGAACCCGACCTGGTTCCTGTCGGCGAAGACCAAAAACAGCATTTGGAACTCACCCGCGACATTGCTGCTCGGGTCAACTTCAAATTTGGCAGTGAAGAGAAGCCGGTGCTCAAAGTGCCTGAGCCCCTAATCCTCAAGGCCGGTGCCCGGGTGATGAGCCTGAGCGATGGCAGCAAGAAGATGTCCAAGTCCGATCCCTCAGAGCTGAGCCGCATAGACCTAACGGACTCCCCAAACCTACTGCGTAAAAAGGTCAAGAAGTGCAAGAGCGACCCCCATCGCGGTCTAGAGTTTGACAATCCTGAGCGACCTGAGTGCAATAACTTGCTCAACCTCTACATGATTCTGTCAGGTCAGGAGAAAGAGGCCGTTGCCGCAGAATGCGCCGAGATGGGCTGGGGTCAATTCAAACCCCTCCTAGCCGATACCTTGGTCGCCGCTCTTGAACCCATCCAAACCAAATACGCAGAGGTCATGGATGATCCCGCCTACCTAGATCAGGTTTTAGCGGAGGGACGGGAGAAGGCCAATGCAGTCGCCAGCCAAACGCTCACCAAAGTCAAAACCTCCATGGGGTTTTAGGCAGAGGGTTTTAGCAAGACTTTCCTGGGTCTTTCTCGGCAAAAGATTATTGTCGCCTCCTTCAACCTTGGGTTAAGGCCTAGTGATTTTTCGTACCTCCCCCCTGGAAAGGCGGTCAGTCTGGGGGGAAGCCGGTAGAATTGACTTAATTCGTTGTGAAACCTCTGGTAGAGCAATGGGGATCGTTATCTATTTCTTTACAACTGTCGCTACAACTTGAGCCAATCATCAGCCTGATGACTGGCCATGCTTGATACCCGCGATAGATATCGCAATTGCCTCAGTCTTGAGCAATTGCCATAACTCCATAAACGACGTTGGCAGCTGGAGTCCTGGTCCCGCCATCTGTTGATCAACCCAGATATCCAACCCTACGGATGACCCTTAACAAGGTGATTATTGCTGGTTTGGCCGAATCTCTGGGTTTTGACCTGAACTTACGGATGAGCTTCTTAAACTCCGAACTATGGCTTTAAATAAATTACGCAATGCGATCCAATCCGGTGAATTTCTTCTCACCGCTGAGGTTGCTCCCCCTAAGGGGGGTAATCCCATCCATATGGTGGAAATCGCCAAGCGCCTACAAGATCGAGTCCATGCTGTGAATGTGACCGATGGCAGCCGCGCCGTCATGCGCATGTCCTCCCTCGCCGCTACGGCTATCTTGCAACAACAAGGTGTTGAGCCGGTCTGCCAGTTTACGGGACGCGATCGCAATCGCATCGGCATCCAGGCAGACCTCCTCGGTGCCCATGCCCTCGGCATCCACAACATTCTGGCCCTCACGGGGGACCCAGTTAAAGCTGGCGATAACCCCGATGCCAAAGCCGTCTTCGAACTAGAATCCATCCGTATTCTCAAGCTGATTGACAAGCTCAACGGTGGCAGCGACTGGAACGATAAGCCGCTTACCGATGGCGCGACAGACCTTCTTGCAGGCGCAGCAGTAGACCCTCAGCTGAAAAGCTGGTCTTCACTGCAAAAGCGCTTTGAACGCAAGATTGACTCTGGAGCACAGTTCTTCCAGAGCCAGATGATCACCGACTTTGATCGTTTGGAAGAATTCATGATCAAGGTTGCAAATCCCTGCGGCAAGCCTATCCTGGCAGGCATCTTCCTACTGAAGTCCGCCAAAAACGCGAACTTCATCAACCGCTATGTCCCCGGTGTTAATATCCCAGACCACATCATTGATCGCCTTGCCAAGGCAGATGATCCTCTCGCCGAGGGCATTACCATTGCGGCTGAGCAGGTCAAGATTGCCCAGCAACTCTGCCAAGGCGTCCACCTTATGGCTGTAAAGCGGGAAGATCTGATTCCTGAAATCCTCAATCAGGCAGGCATCGCTCCCCTATCCGAGAGTCATAGCCGCCAGACCATGGCGACAGGTATCGCCGTCACCGCCTAGTGAGTCCTATACGGGATGGCTGGGGCAGCATGGTTCAATCGAGCCGTTTGCAATGGCTCCTAGTCAAGCCTTCCAGCCATCCTCCCAGACAGTAACCTATGGTCCACAGTCCCACCGATGACCTATTCGACTCCCAGCAATGGGAGCATTGGGCCATGCTGTTCATTTTGGTCCTAGGTTTAGTGGTGGGCTATGGCCAGGCAGCAGCGGAAGACCGACGGCGGGCTCGGCGGCGACAAGGGCTCTCTCCCCAGGCCCCTCAATCCCGTCGGCGATCGCGTCGGCGGTCTAAACCTAGAGAGATGGAAACCATTGCCCCCAGCCTCCAGCCCCTGGCTCAACAGGGGAGACCCATAGCTTCTTCTCCCAATGGAACTGATCGAGTACCACCTCGGCCCGTGGGTCGAACAGCTGTGATGCCTCCACAACGCAATCGCCCCAACTAGCCTCTCGTGATGAGCCGTCACCTCAGCTAGATCATCAATTGCCTGGTCGCTTCAAAAATTATTCCAAGATATTCAAGCATCCACTTGTTGTATCCAGGTATGGGATGAGTCACAGAGCAAGTTCTGGCCCAGCCTCTTCAACCCAGCGTTGCTGCTTTAGCGCCAAATAACCCACAGAATCGTAGAGTAGAGAGAAGCTCTGGAATCAAAGGCTTGCGGCCATATCAACGCATCTTAAATTTACGATTCTTAACTGAGATTTACCTCCCAATCGATCTACCTTAAAGTAACCGAAAGGCTTTTTAAATCAGGCTTATCCTAAACAGGATTTTTAATATGAGCGTTAATCTTGCAACCCAGCTCCGGGAAGGCACCAAAACTTCCCACACCATGGCCGAGAACGTGGGCTTTGTCCGCTGTTTTCTGCGCGGGGTCGTTGAGAAGAACTCCTATCGTAAGCTGGTGGCTGACCTGTACTTCGTCTACTCCGCAATGGAAGAGGAGTTCGACCGCCTGCAGGACCACCCTGTGGTTTCCAAGATTTACTTCCCTCTGCTACACCGCAAAACTTCCCTAGAGAAGGACCTGCAATATTACTTCGGTGCAGATTGGAAGAGCACGGTGAAAGCCTCCAAGCCTGCTCAAAAGTATGTGGATCGCATCCATACCGTTGCTCAGGAGTCCCCTGAACTGTTGGTAGCCCACTCCTACACTCGCTACCTCGGCGATCTGTCCGGTGGTCAAATCCTCAAGAAGATTGCTGTCAACGCCATGAACCTCAACGATGGCGTAGGTACTGCGTTCTATGAGTTTCCTGAAATCGATGACGAGAAGGAATTCAAGAACATGTATCGCGCTGCGATGAATGATCTGCCCATCGACCAGGAAGCTGCTGATCGCATCGTCGATGAAGCGAACGATGCCTTCGGTCGCAACATGGAAATGTTCAAGGAGCTGGAAGGCAACTTGATTAAGGCGATTGGTGTAATGGTGTTCAACAGCCTCAACCGCCGCCGCAGCAAGGGCAGCACCATGGCTCCTAGCGCTAGCTAATCATCTCAGCGCATCGCGTTAGTGAATTAGAAGAAAGGCCGAGGTGCAGTTGATGCACCTCGGCCTTTCTTCTAGGCAATGATCTTCCAGGGGGTCAATCCAACGATGGGGCGAAGACACTGGCCAAGGACATTACGGCCAAATCGCACATTTCACGTTCTAAGCATCGCCTCCGCATCCAGATGAACGCTGCTCCACAACGGGTAAGGCCTAGGTGGTCAGCCCATGCTCTAGGGCAAAGCGCACCAGCTCCGTGCGACTATTCGTGCCAGTCTTGCTGAACAGGCGGCTAACGTATTTCTCAACGTTGCGAACACTGGTCTCTAACTGCTTCGCAATTTCCTTGTTCATCAAGCCCTGAGCGACCAGATCTAGTACGCTCTTTTCCCGAGGAGTCAGGTCAATTTGAATCGGCGAAGGTTTTTGTATAATGCCATTGCCGCTACGCTGACCCAGAACCGCCCGGCGTAGCTCCTCAATTTGGCGAGCCAAGTCCGCAATTTCAGGATTGTCGCTACTGCCGCTGGCTCCAGCGCTACCTCCCCGCGCCGCATCCACCGTCGCAGCCCGACGCTTCAGCAGGTTCGTCACCACCGAGACAAGCTCATCGGGGTCGAAGGGCTTAGGCAGATAGGCGTCACAGCCAGCATCGAAGCCTTGGATGCGATCCGTGGTCATGCCTTTCGCTGTGAGAAATATAACTGGCAAGGCCTTGAAGCGATCGTCGCCACGCATTTGCGCCAGAAACTGATAGCCATCCACCCGAGGCATCATGACGTCTGAGACGACCAGATCGGGGGTGAATTGCTGGAGCTTTTCCCAACCCTCTTCAGCATTGCTGGCCGCTTCAACCGTGAACCCTGTGTCTTCTAGGTAGGCTTGGACAGCTTCGCGCATGCCGGGTTCATCGTCTACCAACAGGATGTGTCCAGAAGCCATAGCCACTCTTCGTTCATTGTTGTTGTCTGTAGTTCAGTTTAGCGGGGTGGGTGGAAGGGCTAAACCCTAGAGAGGTTAATTTTCTGCATCACGTTCAAACAGAGTCACATACGGATAGCTGAGTGATGAAAAATAGTTCGCGATGAAACTCTCAAAGGAGATGTCAAAGCGATCGCCTATCTCTCGCCACAATCAAGCCATCAAACTCTCCAACAAACCTCCCCATGACTTCACCCCAAACGCCCTGACAACGACAACCAACTACCCCAAAAAATTCAAGTGATGTGAACAAGGGTCACTCACATTTGGCCTCGTAACGCAGCCACTCTGTATCAAGACCCAGGACCAGAGAAAGCCCGGGACCTTCGTAAAGGTCCCGGGCTTTCTCTAGCAGAATCAGACGTTATGCATCATTCAAATGGATTTGCACAAAGCTGAACTACCACAACCCTCGAACAGGAGGAGCAGGCCGAGCAGTGCTGGAGGAACTGGAGGTAGACGAAGTCGCCGAAGACTGAGTCGTGGTTTGACGCGTTGGAACAATAATCGTCTCAGTTGCCGTGCTAGTCGTCGTGCTCTGACCGGTTTGC